>JAEWHU010000215.1 GCA_023387635.1 Bacillota bacterium | reverse complement strand
CATAAAAATACAAGTGATATAAGGTGAAACTTTATAGGGCACTTTTCTTGATATCAACTACCAATGGTTACAAAGCAAATTTGTGCGACGCTAGTAAATGTGCCGAGGCTAGGATAGGAGGTTTTTTATGATCAAAGTATTATTTGCAGCTTCAGAGTGTATTCCATTTGTTAAAACAGGTGGATTGGCTGATGTTGTAGGCTCTTTGCCAAAATATATTAATGAAGAAGAATTTGATATTCGAATAATTGTACCGAGATACAGTATGATACCAGAAAAATATAAAGATAAAATGTCTATGATTGCTCGTTTTGATATGAATTTAGGTTGGAGAAATCAATATGTAGGTATAATGGAATATATAGAAAATGGAATAACTTACTATTTTATAGATAATGAGTTCTACTTCTGTGGACATTCACCATATGGCAATATTTATGAAGATATTGAGAAATTCGCTTATTTTTCGAAGGCAGTTTTGTCATCCTTACAAGTATTAGATTTTAGAGCAGATATAATACATTGTCATGATTGGCAAACAGGTTTAATACCTATATATTTGAAGGAAGAGTTTATAGAGAATGAGTTTTATAGTAGGATGAAGACTATTATGACAATTCATAATTTAAAATTCCAAGGTGTATGGGAACTAAAAACCGTGAAGGATATTACAGGTTTACAAGATAATCTTTTTACTGCAGACAAACTTGAAGCCTATGGTAATGCTAATTATCTAAAAGGTGGTATTGCATATGCTGATTTAGTAACCACAGTAAGTGATACATATGTAAATGAGATTAAAACTTCTTTTTATGGAGAAGGATTAGAAGGTTTATTGCGTGCTAGAGAATATTCTTTAATTGGTATAATAAATGGTATTGATTACGAGGAATATAACCCGCTAACAGATCCTTTTATCTATAAAAATTATAATTATACTAATTTTAGAAAAGAAAAAATAAAAAATAAAAGAGGATTACAAAAAGAACTCGGACTTCTAGTAGATGATAAAAAATTTCTTATTGGGATAGTCTCTAGATTAACGGATCAAAAGGGATTTGATCTAATAGAGTATGTTATAGAAGAAATATGTAATGAAGATACCCAACTTGTTATTTTAGGTTCTGGTGAACAACAATATGAGCATTTATTCAGGCATTATGCATGGAAATATGGTGATAGAGTGTCAGCTAATATTATGTATTCTAACGAATTGTCTCATAAGATATATGCAGCATCTGATGCGTTTTTGATGCCTTCCTTATTTGAACCATGTGGCCTTAGTCAGTTGATAAGTCTCCGATATGGAACTATTCCTATTGTCAGAGAAACAGGTGGACTACGTGATTCTGTAGAACCATATAATGAACTTTTAGGTAGCGGGACAGGTTTTAGTTTTGCAAATTATAATGCTCATGAAATGTTATCTATTATTAATTATGCAAAACACATATTTAAAAACAAGAAAAAAGACTGGAATAAAATAATTGACAGAGCAATGCAGAAGGACTTTTCATGGCATAATTCTGCTAAATCCTATGAAGAACAATATATACATATCATTGAGAAAAAATAATAAACTGATTTATTAATTGATGAATATTAGTTAAATTAAATGCGTTTTTTTGTTTTTAAATTACAATCTATTTGAATAATATAATGTCTCCCATCACATAATAGGTTTAGGTAATGCTTAGAATTAAAAGTAGTATACCAGATTTAAATGCCAAAGGAGGACATAATATGAGTAATATAACTGATATGGAGCTTCAAAACTTAAGACATTTATTGCTTTTTAGTGATACAGATAGGGAAAAATACAAGGCTTATGCTGAGCAATGTACAGACCCTACTTTAAAACAATTTTTCCAAAAGGAAAGCCAATCTGCAGAACAAAAGAAGCAAACTTTATTACAATTCTTAAAATAGGAGGCTGAATATGCAAGAACAAGTAATGGTTAGTGATACCCTAAATTCTATTAATTCTGGGTTAAAAAGTCTTACTGATATGATACAACAGACAGAAAATCAACAATTAAGACAGACGTTACAACAAATGCGTAATCAAGGTGAAACATGCCAATACGAATTATTTAATCTAGCAAGAAGTAAAAATTATTATCAACCAGCTGCAAAAGCTACAGAAGAACAAATTAGGAATGTAAAATCCGTAATCAATTCTATTGAATCAGCAGCACAAAAATAATAGTGCATCAACACAATTATAATAGTATAACAAAAGATATCTCGTTCTTTTAGAATGGGATATCTTTTTTAAGTTGATTATACGATTATTTTAATGTATAATTAAAAAATAATTGTATGAAAATCAATAGATTATTTGTTGCAATTAGATACACAAACATGAATTAAGTATTTAATGATTTGATTTGGTTATAATTATAATCAAAATATTGTAAATTATTCTCATGGAAATAGCAAAGATATACAAATAAAGAGTTTGCAGTTTTGTTTAATGTATTAATTATTTGCTATTATGAAATTATATTTTTTACTTGCTATTTTTATATAAAAAAGGTAAAATATAATGGGTTTGAGAAAAATTTATCAAACTTTTAAAATTATTTAATAACTGCTCATTTACATAAAAATTATTTATAATTTCTGTGTTTAAAGCAGTATATTATAAAATTTAACAATTAGGAGGAATTAAACATGGCAGTAAAAGTGGCAATTAATGGTTTTGGACGTATTGGACGTCTTGCATTCAGACAAATGTTTGGTGCCGAAGGATATGAAATCGTTGCTATCAACGATTTAACTAATCCTAAAATGCTTGCACATTTATTAAAATATGATTCAGCACAAGGAAGATATGCAAAAGGCGATACAGTAGAAGTAAAAGAAGATTCTATCGTAGTTGACGGAAAAGAAATTAAAATCTATGCTCAAAGAGATCCTAAAGATTTACCTTGGGGAGAACTTGGAGTAGATGTAGTACTTGAATGTACTGGTTTCTTCGTAACAAAAGCAAAATCTCAAGCTCATATCGATGCAGGTGCTAAAAAAGTTGTAATTTCTGCTCCAGCAGGAGATGATCTTCCAACTGTAGTATTCAGCGTTAACGAAAACATTCTTAAAGCTGAAGATACTATTATCTCTGCAGCATCTTGTACAACAAACTGTTTAGCTCCTATGGCTGACACATTAAATAAATTAGCTACAATTAAAAAAGGTTTCATGACTACTATTCATGCTTACACTGGAGATCAAATGACTCTTGATGGACCTCATGCAAAAGGTGATTTAAGAAGAGCTCGTGCTGCAGCAGCGAATATTGTTCCTAACTCTACTGGTGCTGCTAAAGCTATCGGTCTTGTTGTTCCAGAATTAGCTGGTAAATTAGATGGCGCTGCACAAAGAGTTCCAGTAATCACAGGTTCTTTAACTGAATTAGTAGCTGTTGTTCAAGGAACTGTTACTAAAGATGATGTTAACGCAGCTATGAAAGCAGCAGCTTCTGATTCCTTTGGTTATACTGAAGAAGAATTAGTATCTTCTGATATTATCGGAATTACTTATGGTTCTTTATTCGATGCAACTCAAACTAAAGTAACTGATCTTGGTAACGGTGAAACATTAGTTAAAGTTGTTTCTTGGTATGATAATGAAAATTCATATACTAGCCAAATGGTTAGAACAATCAAATATTTTTCTGAATTAGCATAATCGTAGTTCTAGATTGTATAATACTGATGTATTATTAGAATTATAATTATTCTATGCATAATTTATTTGATATAATTTAAATATTTAATTATTTTAATTAAATTTTGATCCTATTATGGGTCCGGTCTTTTAGATAAGCCTGGGAACCTTACCGTACCCTTGACAACATCTATATGCCGGACTCATTTTTTTTAAGTGATAATATGAAAGGAGCTTTACACATGCTTAATAAAAAATCAGTAGATGATATAAATGTAAAAGGTAAAAGAGTATTAGTTAGATGTGATTTTAACGTTCCATTACAAGAGGGTAGAATTACAGATGAAAATCGTCTTGTTGCAGCGCTTCCAACAATCAAAAAATTAATTAATGATGGGGGTAAAGTAATTCTTTGTTCACATCTTGGTAAACCAAAGGGAGAACCAAAGCCTGAATTATCTTTAGCACCTGTTGCTGTAAGACTTGCAGAATTATTAGGACAACCAGTAAAATTTGCTGCTGATGCAAATGTAGTTGGCGAGAATGCAAAAGCTGCTGTAGCAGGAATGAATGAAGGAGAAGTTGTTCTTCTTGAAAATACTCGTTACAGAGCAGAAGAAACTAAGAATGTAGATACATTTAGTGAAGATTTAGCATCTTTATGTGATGTATTTGTTAATGATGCGTTTGGTACTGCTCATAGAGCACACTGCTCAAATGTAGGTGTTACTAAATTTGTAGATACTGCTGTTGTAGGTTACTTAATGCAAAAAGAAATTGATTTCCTAGGAAATGCTGTAAATAACCCTGAAAGACCATTTGTAGCTATTCTTGGTGGTTCTAAAGTTTCAAGTAAAATCTCAGTTATTAACAACTTATTAGATAAAGTTGATACATTAATCATTGGTGGCGGTATGGCTTATACATTCATGAAAGCTATGGGCGAAGAAGTTGGTAATTCTCTTTTAGAAGCAGATTACATTGACTATGCAAAAGAAATGATGGATAAAGCGAAAGAAAAGAATGTAAATTTATTAATTCCAGTTGATTCCGTAGTAGCATCAGCATATTCTAATGATGCACCATTTAAGACAGTTGGACAAAATGGAATTGAAGAAGGATGGTTAGGACTTGATATCGGACCTGAAACTTCTAAATTATATGCAGATGCAATCAAAGGTGCTAAAACTGTAGTATGGAATGGACCTATGGGTGTATTTGAAATGTCTAACTTTGCTAATGGTACTATTGCAGTAGCAAAAGCTTTAGCAGAAATTGATGCAACAACTATAATTGGTGGTGGTGATTCTGCTGCAGCTGTTAACATATTAGGTTTTGGTGACAAAATGACTCACATATCTACTGGTGGTGGAGCTTCCTTAGAATTCCTTGAAGGAAAAGAACTTCCAGGTGTAGTAGCAGCTAACGATAAATAATTATCATAATCGTAAAAAGTGACATTCCTATATTGTCACTTTTTGCGTATACTGATATAATGGTAAGATAATAAGTTATTTTGTAAAGCTTTAAAAGATACTCTTGAAGAAGAATGCAAGTATGTGTATGCGCTTCGTAACTAACTTGATATGCGCAAAAAGAAGCGCAGAAATGAGTTAAAGAGTGAAAGCAAATAAAATTAGAAAGGTGCCACGGAGTGCTTCTTTCACTCCTTTTTTATTCGTGGCAATATCACAGACAAGTCTGCGATATGCAATGGGTGTAAAATTATGCGTAAAAAAATAATCGCTGGTAACTGGAAAATGAATAAAACTCCAAGTGAGGCAGTTGCTTTAATAAACGAATTAAAAACTTTAGTAGAGACAAATGATGCAGATGTAATATTTTGTGTACCTGCAATATCTTTAATAACAGCTGTAGAAGCTACAAAAGGAACTAATATTGCTATAGGTGCACAAAATATGTATTTTGAAGAAAATGGTGCATATACTGGTGAAATAGCTCCTAATATGCTTACAGAAGTAGGTGTAAAATATGTTATTATAGGACATTCCGAAAGAAGAGAATATTTCGCTGAAACTGACGAAACAGTAAACAAAAAAGTACTTAAAGCAATTGAACATGGAATTACTCCAATTATTTGTTGTGGCGAATCTTTAACTCAAAGAGAACAAGGAATCACAATAGATTTCATACGCCAGCAAATTAAGGTTGCATACTTAAATGTAACAGCTGAGCAAGCAAAAGATACAGTAATTGCTTATGAACCAATCTGGGCTATTGGTACAGGAAAAGTAGCAACAACAGAACAAGCGCAAGAAGTATGTAAAGCAATACGTGACTTAATTGCTGAAATCTATGATACAGATACAGCTAATGCAATTCGCATTCAATATGGTGGAAGTGTTAGCGCTGCTAGTGCTAATGAATTATTCTCCCAACCAGACATTGATGGTGGTTTAGTTGGTGGGGCTAGTTTAAAAGCTGATTTTGGTAAGATTGTAAACTATAAATAAATTATATATACCTTAAATGTGGTGCATAACCCTTTTAAGGTTTCGTAGTAGTGGATACACCCGCTACGTATTAAGGACAAAAGGAGAAACAAGATGAGTAAAAAACCTACAGTTTTAATGATATTAGATGGTTATGGATTAAATGATAAAAAAGAAGGTAATGCAGTTGAACTTGCAAATACACCTGTTATTGATAAACTTATGAAAGACTATCCATTTGTACATGGTAATGCAAGTGGAATGGCAGTAGGTCTTCCAGAAGGACAAATGGGTAATTCAGAAGTTGGACACCTTAATATGGGCGCAGGAAGGATTATATACCAAGAGCTAACAAGAATTACAAAAGAGATTAGAGATGGTGAATTTTTTGAAAATGAAGCCCTATTAGAAGCTATTAAGAATTGTAAAGAAAAGAATAGTGACTTACACTTATTTGGATTATTATCTGATGGTGGTGTTCATAGTCATATTACACATTTATATGGTTTGTTAGAACTTGCAAAAAAAGAAGGATTAAAGAATGTATATGTTCATGCTTTCCTTGATGGTAGAGACACAGCACCTACCTCTGGAAAAGGATTTTTGACAGATTTAACGAATAAAATGAATGAACTTGGTGTTGGAAAAATAGCTACGATTATGGGGCGTTACTATGTAATGGACCGTGATAATAGATGGGATAGAGTTGAAAAAGCATATCAAGCTTTAGCAATGGGTGTTGGCGAAACAGCAACAGATGCAGTAGAAGCTATTGCTAATTCTTATGCAAATGATATTAATGATGAGTTTGTTATTCCTACAGTAATTTTAGAGAATGGTAAACCAGTTGCTACAGTAAAGGAAAATGACTCTGTAATTTTCTTTAATTTTAGACCAGATAGAGCAAGAGAAATAACAAGGGCTTTCTGTGATGATGATTTTGCTGGATTTAGAAGAGAAAAAGGTAGAATGAACCTTACTTATGTATGCTTTTCTGAATATGATATTACAATTAATAACAAAATCGTAGCTTTCCACAAAGTATCAATCGAAAACACTTTCGGTCAATTTTTAGCTGAAAATAACAAAACACAATTAAGAATAGCTGAAACAGAAAAGTATGCACATGTTACATTCTTCTTTAATGGTGGAATAGAAGTACCTAATGTAGGAGAGGATCGAATTCTAGTTAATTCACCTAAGGTTTCAACTTATGATTTACAACCAGAAATGAGTGCATTAGATGTTGCTAAAAACCTTGTAGATGCAATTAAATCACAAAAATATGATGTAATAATCGTAAACTTTGCAAATCCAGATATGGTTGGACACACAGGTATTAAAGAAGCGGCAGTAAAAGCAATCGAAACAGTTGATAAATGTGTGGGTATGGCTTATGAAGCACTTATTGATGTAGATGGACAAATGTTCATTTGTGCTGATCATGGTAATGCAGAACAATTAGTAGATTATACAACAGGAGAACCATTCACTGCTCATACAATTAATGATGTACCATTTATATTAGTTAATTATGATGATTCTTATACCTTAAAAGAAGGTGGTTGCCTAGCTGATATCGCACCAACACTAATCGAAATGATGGGCTTAGAAAAGCCAAGTGCTATGACAGGTAAGTCTTTATTACTAAAAAAATAATATTTATAGATAGCATGTAAACTTGTACCAAAAAAACAGTTGAAATAATAAATGAACTATGATAGAATTACCATTAGAGCTTTAGGAGGTGTGATGATGGATATTTTGAGAACAATCGTAACAATCATTTACGTAATCGTTTGTATCGCTTTAGTTATTATAGTTTTAATGCAAGAGGGTAAATCCGCTGGTTTATCAGGTGCAATTAATGGTGTGGCTGATTCCTATTGGGGCAAGAATAAAGGGCGTTCTATGGAAGGTGCTTTAGAGAAAGCGACAAGAGGTCTTGCAGTAGGATTTTTACTACTTTCTGTAGTACTTAATGTAATCTAATTAATATTGCAATTAACAAGGCGTATCGAAATTTAACTATAAAGTTAAAAAACGATACGCTTTTTTATTTTATAGGAAATAGTGTTCTATAAAGTATAAAAAGCTTCGCAAAATATATTGTGATAACTACATAATTACAGTAGCCAAGAAAGGAGATGGTAGATTTATAGACTACCATCTTTTTAAAAAACGATAATTATGGGTACATTACAAATGATAGATAATGACTCAAATAATCACTGTAATAAAG
>JAEWHU010000170.1 GCA_023387635.1 Bacillota bacterium | reverse complement strand
TCCCATCCACGTTTCTTATGAATTTGACGATACAATTTTTTACCCATTGCTATTAGTTCTTTATCCTTTTGTAGTTTGTTTACATAATTTAGGACATTATCTATTTCAGGTAAAGTAAAGTTTACTTCAATTACTTTGATTGCTTCTTTGGCGTCTGCTCCCATCCGCATTCCTTTTAGGTAACGCTCATATTCACTCACAGAAGCACCAACTGCACCTGCAACAGCAAGGAATGAGCCGACCATACAAGCAAGTTTTAAAAAGGTTGCTAGATTTTCTGCCAGTGGAGTCACCTCTGCAAATTCTAAATCAGCATAAAATACGGGGCAGTCCTCCCACTTTTTACAAGGTAACTTCCGTATTAAAAAGATTTGTTCGGTACCATAATCACCTAAAGGACGTGCTCCTCTTGGCAAAGTGTAAAAGGGTTCCTTTTCTAGAGTTACTGGTTCCATAGACATACAGGATAAGTAAGGTGCTAATCTTTCAAACTTTGTAAGAACTCCACCTCGTCCTAGATTATTCGGAATATACGTATCTTCATTTGTAATATTATCATTTTGCTGTTCTTCCAATCCTATTCTCCACATAGAGATATATTGGGGGGTACTTGTTTCTCTATACAAATTAACAATTTTGAATAATATATTATCCATACCCCCACCGTTTACTTCTATTATACCGATCACTTTATTTTCTTCAAACACAATCCAAAATTGTGGAAAATTATCAATATCAGCTTCATCCTCTTTTATTTCAATCAAGCGAATACCTATATAACACATTTCATTTTCTAAGATTGGAGTAAAGATAATTCGATCTGCTATAACATAATTTCTTAAGGTGTCTTTATTTTGAAGCCTTTTATAAAGCTCGAATCTGTTTCTAAACTTCTCATCAGACATAAAGCATGAGTCATGCTCCCATATATATCCATATTCTACTGTTGCAGTTTGCAACGCAATATCAAGAAGTTCTTTCTGGTTATTTTTAAAGTAATCCCATGTCTTTTTATATGCCTGTGACACTTGTTCTGTATGTTCTACATCTTTACAACCAAGCTCAACCTGAAATTCTCCCGAGTTTCCAAAATAATCACCCCATTGCTGCAAGATAATATTACAGAATAGAGGATGCACTTTAGAACGGTAGTAAGTTCTCTCATACTCCCCTATTTTAAATTTTTCTTCCATTGTACCTTCTCCCTTTTTCATTTGTTTACGACAAAATTATAGCAAATACTACATTTTAGGTAAAGAAAATTTTACCAACGTAGTATTATTTTCCTATATTATACATAAACAAAAAAGCAGGGTAATCAAACACTTAACTATATTTGTTTACCCTACTTCTTTGTTTATGTTATTTATTTTTCTGCCTTAAAATTTGCTTTAATAATTACTTAAGATATTCTTTAGCAGTCTTATAAGCGATATACCTAGATATATTAAAGTTTCGAATACTATCTTTGTGTGATTTATTAATATAACTAAAATAATTATATAGTTTATCTGAAGCCTTCTTGTAATGTATACCATCAATGATTCCATCGCTATATTGTTCTTCTTTAATCTCTGCAATTGCAGGAACTGCATCCACTGATAACATCATTAAATAATCTAAATCTTGTATCTGAATTTTATTCATATGATTTATATTGTACTTTGCAATAATATAATCAGGTTTCATAAACGCAAATATTATATAGCAAAATAATCCAGTTATAAACATATATCTATAAATATTAAAGTTCTTATGATGTATATAATATACATTTCCTATCATACAAAGAGTTAGCACTACTAAAAACCATAATACCAGTAGTCTTAAGAAAGTCAAATGATATGCATCTATATAAAGTATCATTCTATAGGTTGCTGATGCTATCATAATGAAAGTACAACCAGATATTATTTTTAGGCTTAAGTCTAGATATTTATGTTCTTTTACTTTACTTACACTTATTAACACAAGTAGCATATTTAAAGTTACTACTGCAACAAGTTGGAAAAAGCCACTACGAGCATATTCTGCATAGGTAATACCACCTGGCAACTCAAAGAAATTACCACCAATTAAAAATATAATCTGTATGATGCAAAATAATACATATACCACTGTAACAAACCATGTCATTATTAGTGTACTAATTGG
Organism: Bacillota bacterium; assembly: GCA_023387635.1. Lineage (GTDB taxonomy): Bacteria > Bacillota > Clostridia > Lachnospirales > Lachnospiraceae > Anaerocolumna. The sequence goes on along the minus strand of JAEWHU010000170.1, from coordinate 3,261 downwards.
TTCTAACTTCTCTTTTTCCTTACTTATAACCTTCTCTTCCTTCTCTGAAACGGTACAAAGTAACCCATAGAACAAAAAGCTACCAATCATGGTTAAAATGATATAAGCAAACCACTCATCTACAAATGGTACAGATAATTTAGGTAAAATCTTTCCCATTATATTAGCAAAAATTAAATCTGAACTTGCAAGTAAAGGAATAACTATACATAGAAAAATAATGCCTAAAATAATTCCCCTAACTACAGGTATCACCTTTCTCTTACTTAACTTCTTAGGTTTCTGATAAACTATTAAGTGACGAAATGGTAATGATACGTTACTAACACTCTCAAAAAATATTCCAAAAAGATGAATTACATATTGGATGGGTCCAAAAGTTCTTTGTGTATAATAATTCTTTAATATAAATACACCATATAAAATAATAATTCCAATGGTATTATAGAAAAGTATAAAAAAGTTCATGGTTGTAAAAGAGGATATTCCTAGAAGTATTGCAGTTATTACATAGTAATAACTACTCTTTATAATTGCTATATTAAGTTTTTTGAATCCAATGATTGTAAACACAAATAAAGCAATTACAAAGATAGGATATACAATCCCATTAATATTCTCATCAAAATCATGAAAACTGAACATAAACATCAGTCCAAAACATAGAGATAAGATTGAAAAATATATAAATTCTTTTCCTATTCTCTGTCCCTTCACTTGACGATTTTCTGATTGGGTTATTACAACTGGTTCTTCTGGTGTTGTATTACATTTTTCCTCCATAATGAACTCCTTTCACATCTGGTTAAATCTATTAGGTAATTGCGAAACTCTTTATTTGTACGAATTTCATATGCACTTTATACGAATTCCTCCGCTACAACGCTCATTCCGCTTAACTTCCGCTCCGGAATTGTATAAATCACATATGAAATATTGACAATTTTGACGTTTCGCAAATACCTACTGGTTAAATCTATTACTCTATTAATAGACCTTTAATTCATTTCGTTATTTATTTGGTTATTTATATAACCTAGCTCATTCTCTTTTTTGTTGTTCCTCTACATACTCTAGAATATCTCCTGGTTGACATGATAACACCTCACATATCTTATCTAATGTTTCTAATCTTACGGCTTTCGCCTTACCATTTTTTAATATAGAGATATTTGCCATGGTAATACCAACTTTTTCAGATAATTCAGTAACACTCATCTTACGCTTTGCAAGCATAACATCTAAATTAATTACAATAGCCATAATAATAACCTTGCCTTTCTCAAAGTAGTGTGAAAAATTTATCTTTCAAACTACCCTCTATTTTTTCAATACATCGCAAAACTATATTGTTAAATCATTCTCTTCTTGAAGCAAACTAGCTTTTCTTACTAGATGAGAAAGTGCTGCAGATACAATTGCTATTGCAATTCCAGAAAACACCACGAATAGAAAGCCTATAAAAACTCCAGGATGTGACATACCAAGTAATAGGAACACCACATTTCCTACAAAACAAAAAATTGTATTAAATATAGCCAAACCACTAATCCAAATTAAGCTCTTAGCATTCCTATCAGAGAATGAATTGTTCCTTTGTATCTCATTACAAATGCTCCAAAAGAATCCTAGAACCATGTAGCAAGGAATCGCCATTATCCAGATAAATATTAACCATGGGTAATAACAATAACTGTATTCTGGATTGGCATTTGAAAAATCTCTTCCAACCATTGGTAGTAATAATAAAAATACTATAAGGCCAATGATACCTACTGCTATGGTAATAAATTTTAACCATTTTGTTAAATTTGATTGATTCATACATACTCTTCCTTTTCCATATTAATTTAAGTTGTAAAAATAGATTCATTCATTTTGGCACGTGTGCTTAAGATCATAATATAACAGTAACATCTAAATGTCAATACATTTTTATCGTAAAACGATATATTTTTTATGTGTATTAATATTGGACGTTTGATATTCATTATACTAAACTGCAGAAAAAATTAAGGAGATAACTTTAGAAAGATTGGTGTTTATAAGATTTATTCATATGTAAGTATTGATTGCATTTTTAATTAACTCTTGTTACAATACTTGTAAAGTTAATACATTTAATAAAGGAATGATACTATGTCGACCATTAAAGATGTGGCAAAATATACTGGTTTATCCGTAGGTACTATCTCTAGATATTTAAATGGAGAACAATTAAAAGAAAGAAACCAACTAGCCATTGAACAGGCAATTAAAGAATTAGGGTATGAAAGAAATTCCATTGCTAGAAGTATGAAAATCGGAAAAACTATGACTATAGCCGTCATCGTACCTTATTTAGCTAATATGTTTAGTATGCGGGTAATTGAAAGTATTGAAAGAGAATTACAAAAGAACAATTACTGTGTTATCGTCTCTGATTGCGGTGGAGACCTCAAAAAAGAGATAAGCCGTATTGAGTTTATGAAAAGTAGACAAGTAGATGGTTTTGTATTAATGCCTAGTGGAAATAAAGCTAGAGATATAAAAAAAGCAGCTGGTCATATCCCCTTAGTATTAGTGGATAGAATATTAGAAGATGAAATTTTTGACTCAGTAATCATAGATAACGAAGAAATTACTTATCGCCATGTAGTTTCCCTTTTGAAAAATGGAGTTAGAAAAATTGGGATCATACAAGGACCAAGTAACATATCAACAGCTAGACAAAGACAATTAGGTTATGAAAGAGCTCTTAAAGAGTATAATATCCCAAAAGAATATTTTTATGACTGCAAAGAATACAGCATAATGGAAGGATTGAATGGAATGACTTATTTAGAACAATTTCAATTAGAAGCAATTTTTGCAAGTAATTATGAACTATCTGTTGGTGCTGTTAATGCCATAAGCAATGAACAAATGCATATATTGGGCTTTGATACTTTTGATATACCAATAAGGTACTATAAAAACTATGTGGGCATACCTCAACCTATTGAAAAGATCGGAACCTTATCAGCTAAGTTGTTATTACAGCGAATTCAAGAACCTGACAAAGATATTGTAAATCATGTCATCCATATGTAAGTCATGTACATATATAGTGTAAATTTAAAATATGTAAAGGCATTCATTAATAAATGTATTAAGATATTATAATAATATATTATCATAATATGAATGCTTTTTATTTTTTAACAAAATTGAAACGTTTCAAATAAGGAGGAATTATTATGTTAAAAAATGTACCTAAATTATTATCTCCAGAATTGCTAA
>JAEWHU010000139.1 GCA_023387635.1 Bacillota bacterium | reverse complement strand
TACTCCAAGCAAAAATACTACTTGAATAATAGCCACTAAGCTTATAATAACTAACTTAGAAAATCCTTGCTTTTTAAATTCATATTTTATTAATTTTAACATACTTTATACTTAACCCATATCGCGGATTTGCCTGCGATATTGCCACTTACAGAAAGAGTGAAATAATCACATCGTGGCAACCTTTCTAATTTTTTATTTTTCACTCATTTGAAACGCTTTCTTTCATTTGATGAAACGTTTTCTTTCATTTGAAACGTTTTTTTCAAATTAACCCCCTATTACCCATATATTTCTTTATATATTTCAACAATTGATTTACCATGTGTTTCCCTTAATGTTTCTGCTTCTCCACTAAGTGCGATAGTTCCATCCTTTACAAAAATTACATTATCAATTATTTTTTCTAATTCATCCACTAAATGACTAGATATTAGTATAGTAACATCTTCTCTTGCAACTTCTAAAATTGTTGACATTATTTTATCTCTTGCTACAATGTCAATACCATTTAATGGTTCATCTAGCATATATAATTCAGCTTTTCTTGAAAGAGTTGCAGCTATTTTTAGCTTCGCAGCCATACCTGAAGATAAACTCCTTGCTTTATCTTTCATACTAAGTTCCATTCTTCGAATTAATTCTTGATAACGAACCACATCAAAATCTTCAAAGAAATCCTCATAATATTTACCAACATCTGCTATCGTCATATAGTTATAGAAAAAAGGTTCCGTTGACATATATGCAACCCTTTTCTTTGACTCTACTCCAATGGGATAACCTTTATAGCTAATACTTCCTTCTGTTGGTTTAGCGAGCCCAGCTACCATTTTCATAAATGTTGTCTTTCCACTACCATTTGGGCCAAGAAGTGCATATATTTTTCCTTCTTGAAGCTGGATACTCATATTATCAACCGCTGTTTTGGTCATATACTTTTTAACAAGATTTTTACTTTCTAATAACATCTCACACTCTCCTCTATCTTTTCTATGAATACAAGTTCATTCTATTCGTACTTGTTTTGCAACATGCTAATAAGTTCATTTTTCGTAAAACCAAGATCTTTCATACCTTCAATAAACTTATCTAATAACGCGCCTGCCATCTCTTCTTTAATAACTATAAGTTTATCATTATCTTCCGTAACATATGTTCCAATCCCTCTTTTCGTAAAACATACCTCCTCTGCTTCTAACTCTTTATACACTCGATTTGCTGTATTCGGATTAATTTTATACTTATAAGCTAAGTCTCTTCCAGATGGAAGTTTTTCACCAGGTAGTAGAACACCTCTTACTATATCCTTTTTGATATCATCTATGACTTGCACATATATTGGTATATTATTGTTAAACTCCATACTCACCCTCCTCTATTCATTCTTTCACTTATTCAATAACTAGTGCAATCATTAACCAGTGAACTAGTTACATAGTACACCAGTGTTTTAATATTGTCAATAGGTTTTTAAAACATTTTTATTTTAATAGGCAATAATTAATTTTCTTATTAATTCCCATGCATCCAAAGTAACAACTACAAAGCATATAACAAGATTCTTTCGTATATAGAAAAAAAGATATATCACATGGCTTTACCATATAATATACCTTTTTATCTCAATTACTATTTATATAAATATTAGTTTACTAATCTTGTGAAAGATGATTTATTTCATTTCAGTGTCACGCATACTGCATGAAGTTGAACTACAACCTCCACAATTACAGCCACCTGTTTCACCTTTTTTAAGACGCATTACGCTTCTTGCAATGATACTTACAACTAGTATTGTTACAACGGCAACTATGAGATAATTTATCATCACATTTTACCTCCTCTTCTTTTTCCTTATTCTTAATAAGGATGGAAATGTTTTCAACATCTGTAAAGCCCTGTTCTATAAGAGCTCTTTGTAGACTTTTAAACCATTCACCTTTTTTAATCTGGACAGCTTCATCCGTTTTCTCATCAATAAAGAGGACTTGTTGATCAGACTTCATATCTAAATTTTCATAATCAATTAAGTAAATATTTTTTCGATTAATTACATTTAAATCTTCTAGTGTCTTTACCATTCGGTATATAGTTGCAATACCTACAGAAGTGTCTTTTTTTATTGCTTTGTAATATATTTCTTTACAACTAGAGCACTCATCTTCTAATATTATATCAATAAGTAATCTTCTTTGTTCTGTAATACGAAAACCTTTCTTTCTTAATTGGTCAAGTATAAGTTCTCTTTTCTCAATCTTAACCGCTAAAGATTCATTTTCATATGTGTTCCTCATAAAAGGCTCCTATCTAAGTGCAATGCACATTGTGCATTGAACAGCGTGCATTTCGCACGAAAACTATAAACTACTAAAGCGGATATTCGCATTCCGCTTCGCTTGCTCATAATTTTATAACTGATATACAGTTAAAAAATTATATTTCCAATTTGGAATATTAGGAATGATACGATCCAAGCAGTTAGCATTTGGAATCCTATCGTACGTAAAGTCCATTTCCATGAACCCATTTCTCTTTTGATTGCACCTACTGCTGCAAAACATGGCATACATAATAAATTAAATGCCATATAGGAATATGCAGATACTTTTGTAAATGCTTCAGCTACTCCTGGAAGTGCAGCACTTCCTTCTGACGCAGCTTCAATAATACTATCAGATGCACCAAATAATATACCAAATGTTGCAACGATATTTTCTTTTGCAATGAAACCAGTAACAGTTCCTACTGCTGCTTTCCAGTTACCAAAGCCAAGTGGTATGAAGATAAATTTAATAGCATTACCAATGTAAGCTAAGAAGCTATCTTCCATATCAACCATACCACTAAAATTAAAGTTTGACAATAACCATATAAATACTGTTGATACAAAAATAATTGTACCAGCTTTAATTGCAAAACCTTTTACCTTATCCCATGCATGTATAAATACACTTTTTAGGGTTGGTACACGGTATTGAGGCAATTCCATAATAAAGTTTGACTCTACACCTTTAAATAAGGTTCTGCTTAAAATAATACCACTTAAAATTGCAACTGCCAATCCTAAGAAGTAAATTGAATAAACAATTAATGTTTGACTATTATTTGGGAACAATGTGGCAGCGAACATCAAATAAATTGGTAACTTTGCTCCACATGACATAAATGGTGTTATCATCATAGTAAGACGTCTATCTTTTTCATTTTCTAAAGTTCTTGATGCCATAAGGGCAGGAACAGAACAACCAAATCCCATTAATAATGGAATAAATGACTTACCTGATAAACCAAATTTACGGAATAATCTATCCATAACGAATGCAACTCTTGCCATATAACCACTATCTTCTAAAAAGGACATTAGTAAAAATAGAATTAAAATCTGTGGCAAGAAAGAGGCAACGCCACCAATACCAGCTAAAATACCATCAACTACTAAGGACCTAGCCCATTCGGCGCCACCAGCATTAATTATGAATTCTTCAATAGTCCCAGTAAGTGGTCCTTCCCAAAAATCAACTACAATCGTTTGTAACCAAACACCAATACCAAGTGGACCTTCACCAAAGGTTACGGCAAACATAGCAAGCATAATAATTGCAAACATTGGAATTGCCAAAAATCTATTGGTAAGTACTTTATCTAATTTATCTGATTTGGTCTCAACATGACCAACATGTTTCCTTTTCACAGTTTCTTTTACTAATTTAGTTATATATTGATACCTCATATCAGCTATCTTCGCTTCCGTATCACCATCCGCATGCTTTTCAGCTTCTTTAATAACTTTATCTACTTGATTTTTAACCTCTTCCGATAGAGTATTGGTTACAATTTCATCTCCCTCAAGAAGTTTGATTGCCTTCCATACTCTTTCATCACTATCCTTATCGGATAAAAACTCTTCTATTTTAGTAATTGCAGCATCAAGATTATCATCATATATATCTAATTCTGCTGGTTTTTGATTTATTGTTGCAGTATCTATCACTGCATCCATAAGTTCTTTTAATCCTTTTCCACTACGTGCAACAATTGGAACAATCTTTACCCCTAGAAGCTTTGATAATTTATCATGATTAATTACATCACCCTTTGCTTCTACTTCATCCATCATGTTAAGTGCAATTACTGTTGGAATTCTAGTTTCTAAAATTTGTAGTGTCAAGTAAAGATTACGTTCGATGCTTGTTCCATCAACTATATTTATTACAGCATGTGGTTTCTCTTTCACGATATAATCTCTTGCAACGATTTCTTCTGCAGAGTAAGGTGAAAGTGAATATGTACCTGGTAAGTCCAGTATCGTTATGTCCTTATTCTTTTTATAAATGCCTTCTTTTTTATCTACTGTAACACCCGGCCAATTACCTACGTGTTGCTTAGAACCTGTTAGTTCATTAAATAATGTTGTCTTTCCACTGTTTGGATTACCCGCAAGTGCTATGGAATATTTCATCTTAGTTCTCCTTATTAGTTCAATTTGCTAATTTCGATTTGACCAGCTTCTTCTTTTCTTAAGCTTAACTCATATCCTCTGATATTAATTTCGATCGGATCTCCAAGAGGTGCTATTTTAATAACTTTTATCATAGCTCCTGGTGTAACTCCCATCTCCATTATCCTTCTTCTTAAAGGACCTTTTTCTCCGATACTCGTTACCTTACCTTCTTCTCCTGGCTTTAAATCACGCAATGTCATCTTAACACCTGTGCCTTTCATTAAATTACTCTTTTTTGAAAATACTTGTTAGGATTGTTAAATAAATTTTTAACAATCCTACTTAAGCTACCATAATTTTAGTCGCTAACCCTCTATTTATAGCTACTCTAGAACCTTTCACTAATAATATTAAACCACTTTCATTTTGAGATAAGAGCTTAACGCTTTCACCTTTAACAAAACCGATATCTTGTAAATGTCTTTTTACATCTTCTTTTCCGACAAAGTCAATTATCACTCTAGACTCGCCTATTCCAACCATTGCTAAGGACATGAGTATTCCTCCTTTTTTGTAGTATGTAAAGTATGATATTGGGAATGATTATCATTTACATTATTATATGACTAATTTTGTCATATGTCAATATAGAAAATGAAAATAATTATCAATAATTTTCCCTTATGATAATTATTATCCTGTTTTAGTGATTAGTTAATACCATTTTCACTGTATGATAAATGTTGTTATAAAATTAACTAATTCTTTCTACAAAAATAAAGTATGCCTTATGCATACTTTATTAGTTCGTGCTTGTATTAATCTTTTTGTCCCATTAAATAATGAATGAATTGTTTTGCTGTTCTTCCAGAACGTCCTCCATGACTTAATTCCCACATATTTGCCTTTGCATACAGTTCCTCTTCTGATAAACCTAACTCCCCAACACTTTTAGCGATTCCTTTTACTATTTCATTGAATTCATTTTTGTTTGGAGCCATAAAACTAATTGTAACACCAAATCTAGATACTAGGGACAACTTTTCTTGCATCGTATCAGAACGATGTAATTCATCTTGTGATACATCACTTCTATCTGTCCATGTTTCACGTATTAAATGTCTTCTATTAGAAGTAGCATAAATTAAAACATTATCTGGTTTTGTTTCTAATCCACCCTCAATCATTGCCTTTAAATATTTATACTCGATTTCAAATTCTTCAAAAGATAAATCATCCATAAATATAATAAATTTGTAATTACGATTCTTTATCTGTGATATAATTTGAGACAAATCTCTAAATTGATGCTTATAGATTTCTATCATTCTAAGTCCTCTTGGATAATATTCATTCAAGATGGCTTTTACACAGGTAGATTTTCCTGTTCCACTATCACCAAATAGCAATACGTTATTTGCTTTCTTACCTAATACAAAGGCTTCTGTATTATCAACTAGTTTTTTCTTTTGAATTTCATATCCAATAAGGTCTTTTAATAATATATTTTCTGTATTCGTTATGGGTTCGATTACAGCCGCATCTTTTTCATTATTAATACGAAATGCCTTATTTAAACCTAACTTACCAACACCATTTTCTTTATAAAATAGTGTGATAGTATTATATAGTTCTTCCACATTAGAACATTTTCTAATGTTATTACTTAATGTCCTTACTTTTATACTAACATTGTGATTATAGGATTTTTTATCTTTCGTTAGGGCTTTATAATTCGTAATAAGGTGAAAAATGGAGATATCTAATCTATTCTCAATTGGTGTAAAGTCAAACCAAAATAAATCCTTTATCATAGATAAGTCAGATAAAGCAATTTCTTTGATACTTCCATCTCTAGCACCAATCCCTTCGCTAGATATACTAAATGGATTTTCACTTGTAACTAATTTATAAGCTATATAATTTTGCCATAAATTTTCGTCAAAACCATATGTAGTTGCTATCTTTAATAATTCATTAATTTGCTCAAATATACGATTAATCATATCTTGCTTTAACTTACTATTATCAAGTTGTTCTTCTGTAATATTATTTAGTTCATAAAAAGTATTGGATAATGAATCTATTATATTATCATCACAAATATTTCGATATAAAATTAATTTTGAAACGTACTGATACATCTTGCTACCTCTCTTTTAAACTTTATTGTAATAAAGGATACCACGAACCATTCAATCCTACAAGTTATTATTCCACTAAATAAGTCCTTATCTCATATTTTACTTGAGTGAGAACATTATCTATACCTATATCTTATTGTCTAATTTCATTGCTCCTTAGCTGTATTTATATAAGCTATTAACAAAATTAAGGACTGTTGCAAACGACATCGTTCATTTACAACAGTCCCTAATATAAAAATATGATTTATTACATTTTATCTGGCGCATCAAATCCTAATATATCAATACAAGTTTCAAGAATTCCCTGAACAATTGCAATAAGACCTATCCAAGAGCTTTGTTTTTCTTTATCTTCTTCTGCAATAATCTTGTTTTCATGATAAAAGCTATTAAATGCATTGGCTAAATCATATATATAGCCGCAGATTCTATGTGGCGCATTTTCTTCACATGCATGTTCTATTACATCATTAAATTTACTTACTTCAAGCATTAAAGAAATTTGACTATTAATATCTGAAGGTTTTATAGTATTTCCCTTGAAATCACTATTTCCTGTCATTTCTTTATATTTATTAAGAATAGATTTAATACGAACAATGGTATATAAAATATATGGCCCTGTATTACCTTCAAAAGAGATAAAACGATCTATATCAAAGATATAATCTTTAGAAGCTTGATTTGATAAATCACCATATTTTAAAGCAGCAAGACCAACTTTTTTAGCAATAACTTTTGCTTCTTCTTCAGGCATATCACGGTTTTCCATCATTTTCTTAAGTACTTCATCGTTAATATTAGCGATTAAAGACTCAAGACGCATAACACCACCATCTCTAGTTTTAAATGGTTTGCCGTCTTTGCCATTCATAGTACCAAAACCTAAGAAAGTTAATTTAACATCTTCACCAACTAATTTAGTTTTCTTTGCACAACGGAATACTCTTTCAAAATATAACTCTTGTCTTTTATCTACTACATAAGTAATGGCATCTGGATTAAATAATTTCATACGCTCTACCATAGTCGCTAAGTCAGTAGTATCATAAAGAGAAGCTCCATCTGATTTTAATATCATACAAGGTGGCATTTCTTTTGTGTCCGTCTCTTCTTTTACATCAACTACAAGAGCACCATCGCTTATTCTAGTATAATTGTTTTCTTTTAAATAGTTAACCATATCTGGAATGTATGGAGAAGCATCACTTTCTTTTTTCCATAAATCAAAAGAAACATTAAGATTATCATAATTCTTCTTTAAGTCTGTAACGGACACGTTTAAGATATGATTCCATAATGCCACATAACCTCTATTACCACTTTGCAATAGGAAAGTAGCATTTTTTGCTTCTTCTTTAAACTCTGGATGAGATTTAGAATACTCATTAGCAGCTGGATAAATCTCTTCTAATTCAGAAATAGTAAAAGGAGCTTCACTTGGATATTCACCACTATAATTATCATCAAAATATACTAATTCTGGTTTTCTTTTCTTAAGTTCTGTAATAATTAAGCCCATTTGTAAACCCCAGTCACCAAGATGAGCATCACCAATTACTGTATTACCTACATAACGATTTAATCTTTTTAAGCTCTCACCAATAATTGCAGAACGAAGATGTCCTACATGAAGAGGCTTTGCCACATTAGGACCACCAAAGTCAAGTACAATGGTTTTTGGATCACTAACTTTATTTACTCCGTATTGTTCATCATTATTCATCTCATTTAGATAATTAGATAAGAATTCATTACTAATCTTTATATTAATAAATCCTGGCATAATAGCTTCTATTTTATCAAACATTTTATTATCACTAAGTTGTTCTACAACCTCATTAGCAATACTAATTGGTGACTTCTTATATACTTTTGCTGCAGCAAGAGCACCATTACATTGATACTGGCATAAATCAGGGCGATTAGATATAGTTACGTTACCGAATCTATCTTCATATCCTTTGCTAACAAATGCATTCATTAATTCTTTGCCTATTATATTAATTATTTTTTCCATTTTTTCCTCCGTTCACTTTCCTTGGGGCCTTTTTTATTAACATACTCTAACATAATTGTATCCTGTTGTAAATATGTTTCATGATATACCATTTATCTAAAATCGAAATGGCGCTAATGGAATCCCATTTTTACCATAAAGTGTAACCTCTCCATAATTCGTCCAACAATATCTTACGAAAATAGGTTTATCAATTGCTTTCGATGATACATAAATTTTATCTTTCATAATATTTATATCTGCAACTTTATAATCTCCATCCAGTCCAGCAATTTCAAAGTAAGGTTCACCATTTACGATAAATCCATCACTTGCATAATGAAAGGTTATTTCAATTTCACTATTTTTATACACGTGTGATTTATAAATCGGACCAAAAGCTTCAAAATCATTTATTATTTCATAAATATGGTATAAGGCTTGCAATGCCAAACGTTCTCCAACTGGCGTTTTATCCTTTGGATGAATTTCATTAAATTCACCACAATCAAGGCAAACTGCAATTCCAGTGTTTTTAATTGTTTTAAACGTATTCATTTGTGCTTCACGAATTAAGCACCAATTCTTTTTATCTGGATCTGCTTTATATCTATGCATAGGGAGTTGTACTATTAAAAAAGGCAACTCTAAGTCTTCCTGGTCGTCTCTTAACTGCTTAATTAGTCTAGTAAGAAGCTTTTGATACATATGCGGCTTATGGTCATCACTTTCCCCTTGGTAATATATAATGCCTCCTAAAGTATAAGGCATTATTCGCTTGATCATACATTCATATAATCCACTTGGCCGATATGGATTCACAATACCCATAGGACCAGGCCATTTATTCTCACCACAAATAGATATTACTTCCTCCCATGAGATATCTTGGTTTTCTTCATATAACTTAGCAGATTCTTCTTCCCATGCGGCATGATATTCTAGATAGTCATTGTATTCATCTATCTGTTCTGATTCAGAGATACCTTCTATGGATTTCTCATACTCTTCTATGTAGGAACTTAATTCACGGTCTTCCAATAATGCTTCCTTACTCATCCAACAAGATGCTGATGTCCCACCCCAGTTACAACCAACAATCCCAACGGTAACTCCAAGTTCTTTAGCTAATCTTTTTCCAAAGATATAAGCTACAGCAGACCATGCTTTAGCATTTTCTTCACTAAATTCACTCCAAGCGGTCTTTGATTCCATCTCATAAAAATTATCATTGATAACAGCATTCTTCATTGTATAGTAATAACGAACATTAGGCTCCCTATCATTTTGTAACATTTCTAAACCATCTTTGCAATTTCTAAGCTCCATCTCCATATTGGATTGTCCCCCAGCAAGATAAACTTCGCCAATTGCAATGTTATGAAATAGTATGCTATCATTGTTACTTGTTATACGCATTTCATATCCAACCCCTGCAGACATGGGTGGTAATATTATACACCATTTATTATCCTTAACAACAGTGGTGTAATTTCTACCCATGAAATCTAGAGATACTATACTTAATTCTTCCCCTTGACCAAATACTTTAACATTCTTTTTTCTTTGCAATACCATGTTATCACTAAATATTGCAGCAACTTGAAATATCCCCATAATAATCTCCATTCTGCTGTGTGAAAAAAAATTGGATACAGCCCTTTCGATGTTTAATTAAAAAATGCGTCCACAAATAATACTCTTGGGTTTGTGAACGCATTCCATCCTCTATTAACATGAATAAATCAGTCTATTCCATGACTTAAAAATAAAATTAGTTGCTTAACCATTTTATTATACTGTAGGATTAATAAACAAGACTACCTTTCAGGAATAACAATTAAAGCAATTATATAAGCAACAATTCCAACCATCCAAAAGCAGGAAACAGCCCATATTAAACGCACAATGGTAGGATCAATATTAATAAATTCACCTACTCCTCCACATACTCCGGAAATCATCCTATTATCGCGAGAGCGATACAATCTTTTTTGTTCCATATTAATTTCTCCTCTTATCATTATTTTTAATAAAACACTTGCTATTTGTCAGTTTTAAACATATCTACGTCTTTCAATTTTAGTAATTTAGATTCTTTTTCCTCTTTAAGTTCTTCTGTTTTATCTACATTTTTTGTAATAGAAACATTCGATAGTATAAGAAATCAATATTAATTGTATACTTATAAATACCTTTAGTTAAACTACCAATCACTACTAATATATTATAACATTTCCAAATTTCATGTCAATATTATTAATCTTTATATTTAAATGTTAAAAACATTTCTTGCAACTACTACAAGCACTTGGTGCAGTTGCAAGTCCTCCTAGTGCTGTTTCTCTAAGCTCATGTGGAAGGCTACGTCCTACATTATACATTACACCTACAACTTCATCAAAAGGTACTGCATTATATACACCGCAAAGGGCTATTTCAGAAGATATTAAAGCATTGGATACCCCCATGGCATTTCTTTGTTGACAAGGAGCCTCAACTAACCCACCAATCGGATCACATACTAATCCAAGTAAGTTAGACATTGCACTTGCTGCTGCTGATAGACTTTGTGCAGGAGTACCACCAAGTAATTCAGTAATTGCAGATGCTGCCATTGCAGATGCAGACCCAACTTCGGCTTGACATCCTCCCTCAGCACCTGAGATAGTAGCATTATAAGCTATAATGTAACCTACTGCACCTGCATGAAATAAAGCTCTAATCATATCTTCGTCACTAAAACCAAGTTCTTCTTTAATAGCTAAGAACGCTCCAGGAATTACACCAGATGACCCCGCTGTTGGAGCTGCTACAATTAATCCCATGGAGGAATTAACTTCTAGAACTCCCATTGCATAAGTGATTGCTTTTGAAACTAGATTTCCGCAAGGACTAATAGCGTTACTTAATCTTCTTTTATTTAATAGGGAAGCTTCTCCACCAATAAGTCCCCCCATAGAAACTACATTACCATCTAGCGCCTTTGTAGCAGATTCTTTCATAATGTTCCATGAGTGTTCCATCCTACTCCACTGTTCTTCTCTACTAACTCCAAAATACTCTTCTTCTCTTAAAATCATTGCTTCTGAAATTGATATATTTCTTTCTTTACAAATTTCAAGCAATTCGTTTCCAGATACGAAATTTAGTATATTCTTATCCATTGGAATTCACTTCCTCTCTAGTTCTTTTCGATTAAGTAAGCACTAATAATACTGTTTAGAGCTTCCATTTCATTTATTATATCTTTTTGAATTGGTTGATCTGCTTCTATTATAGAGTAAGCAATGCTACCTTTGTTTTCACGATATAACTTCATAAATGCTATATTTATGTCAAATGAACTTAATATATTGGTTATTGCTGCTACAACACCTGGTAAATCTTTATGTTTCGTAACCACAGTGTAGTATTCACCAGATAAATCAATATCAACTCCATTGATGTTAATAAGTACTGCTCTACCGCCACCAACAGACACTCCCGATACTGTAGTAACTTCACCAGTGCTATCTGTTATAATAATATCTACTGTGTTGGGATGCCCAACTGTCTTTATAGTATTTGGTTCAAAAGAATAGGTAATTCCTGCTTCAGTCGCATATTGAAATGAATCTCTAATCCTATAATCCTCTGTACCAAATCCTAATATCCCTCCAAGTAATGCCCTGTCCGTTCCATGCCCTTTATACGTTGTTGCAAAAGAACCATATAGTATAAAATTAACATGCTTTATTGGATTCTTTACCATTTTCTTTGCTAAGCTTGCAATACGTAATGCTCCTGCAGTATGAGAACTGGACGGTCCAATCATGTTCGGCCCTATAATATCAAAAACGCTTATATCCTTTGATTTTTCCATAAACTATCCTTTCTTTTTCTCCTAGGTATGAAATGAATTATCAAGTAGTTTTAATATATTACACTACATCTAATTATCTATTATTGTTCTAAATAAATCTATATTTTAAACCTATTATCTAGGATTACATCTTTCCAAATCATATTATATGATATGGCAAAAGAATTCAAGTAATTCAACACAAAAAATATACCCTACAAGTTAAGGTACTTCTTGTAGGATATATTTTATCATTTAAATTTATTATATTTTTTACAAGCTTAGTTTTAGCTAAAGCTTTTTTTACTTACGGGTACTATTAATATCTATTACTATAA
>JAEWHU010000116.1 GCA_023387635.1 Bacillota bacterium | reverse complement strand
TTTTCATTAAAGGAGAGAAATCTAATCAATATAAAGTAACAGCGAAACAAATAGAGGACGCATGTACGGATAAGACCAAAGCATTAATTCTTAATTCTCCAAGCAATCCAACAGGTATTTTATATACTAGGGAAGAATTAGAGGAAATTGCGGAAGTTATAGTAAAAAAGGATATTTATGTTATTTCTGATGAAATGTATGAAAATTTAGTATATGGAGATGCAGAACATGTAAGTATTGCATCTTTAAATGATGAAATATATAAAAGGACCATAACTTGTAGTGGTATGGCTAAAAGTTATGCTATGACTGGTTGGAGAATTGGCTATACTGCCTCAAGTGTTGAAATAGCTAGATTAATGAATAATATTCAAAGTCATCAAACTTCTAATCCAAACTCTATAGCACAAAAAGCTGCATTAGAAGCACTTAATGGACCTCAAGATACTGTAGAATTAATGAAACGTGAGTTTAACAAAAGACGTGAATATATGGTGGATAGAGTGAGAAAAATGCCTTATATTGACGCTATTACACCACAAGGGGCATTTTATCTATTCATTGATTGTAGTGAATTACTAGAGAAAGAATATAATGGTACAAAATTCAAAGATACTAGTGAAATAGCAGAAGTGCTATTAAATGATTATAATGTTGCCGTAGTACCTTGTGCTGATTTTGGTGCCAAAGAAAATATTCGTTTATCTTATGCAACCTCATTAGATGAGATTACGAAAGGTTTAGATCGAATTGAAAAGTTTATCAATTCTTTTAGTTAGGCAGAATGGAGGTTAAGATGCAAACATTTGGATTTGTTGGTGTAGGAAATATGGGATACCCAATGTTACAAGGTGCTATTAAAGTATTTGGTAGAGAGAATGTAATATATACAGATGCCAGTGCAGGGCGCCTTGAATATGTTAAAAATAAAACTGGCATTGATTATTTAACGAATAATAAAGCAGTTGTAACCCGAGCAAAATATATAATCCTTGCAGTAAAACCCCAATATTTTGATACAGTTTTTAAGGAAATAAAAGATCATTTGACAAAAGATAAAATTGTGATCTACTTGTCTCCGGGTATTACTATAGCAGATTATAAAGAATCCCTTGGTAGTGATATACGTATTGTACGTGCTATGCCAAATACCCCTGCTATGGTGAATGAAGGTATGACTGCCATTTGTTATTCTCATGATGTGTTTACGGATGAAGAAAAAAGCACACTAGATACTTTCTTTAAATCTTTCGGTAAATACGAAGTATTAGAAGAAAAATTAATGAACGCAATTGCATGTGCTAGTGGTAGTTCACCAGCTTATGTATACATGTTTATTGAAGCTCTAGCAGACAGTGCCGTAAAATATGGTATTCCAAGAGATAAAGCCTATAAATTTGTTGCCCAAACTGTTATTGGTTCGGCTAAAATGGTACTTGAAACAGGAGAACATCCAGGAGCTTTAAAAGATATGGTATGTTCGCCAGGTGGAACTACAATTGAAGGAGTTTCTGCTTTAGAAGAGTTTGGATTTCGTAATGCTATAATAAAGGCTACTGATGCATGTTATAATAAGGCAAATCGTATGAAAGATAAATAGGTGTAGCAAGTTTGTGTGTGCGCTGCATCCACAGACTTGATATTCGCAAAAGCTGCGCAGAAATGAGGAGAAATATGAGTGATTATAAGCGATTAAATAGAATTCCTGTTCATAAAGGACATATTATTGATGTATATACAGACATTATGCAATTACCTAATGGAAAGGAAGCTAAGTGGGACTATATTCATCATAAAGGTGCTGCAGCAATTGTACCTGTGGATAAAGATGGAAAAATTATTATGGTACGACAATATCGTAATGCCATAGAAAAATATTCACTTGAGATTCCAGCGGGTGGTTTGAATCCTGGGGAAGATATGAAATCCTGTGCTGCTAGAGAATTAGAGGAAGAAACAGGATATTCATCAGGAAATATTGAACATTTATTTGATTTATATACCACAGTTGCATTTTGTAATGAAAAAATTGGTATCTACTATACTAAAGACCTAACTAAAACAAAGCAAAACCTAGATGAGGATGAATTTGTATCTATTGAAAGGTATACATTAGATGAATTAGTTCAATTTATTTTTAATGGCATAATAGACGATGCAAAGACAATTTCTGCAATTTTAGGTTATAAAACGAAATTAGGATTATAACATACTATCTTTGTTAGGGTTACCCTTATCTTTTTAGATGAGGGTATTTTTTTGTAAACTTGTTCATATGCTTATGTAGGAGGTAGGCATATGGATTATATAAATCAACAGTTTAAGAGGCTAAATGACGTAAAAAGAGGACTTATTATACTTGCTATTGGGGTGATTTTAGGAATATTATTTTCTAAGATTTTTAAGAATTTGTATTGGAATCAAATTGATCTTATTGATTCTACGTATTTAAATAAAATTAAAAGCACAAAGTTAGATTATTCGTTATTATTTAATTATGTTTTGTGGAAGAATTTTCGGACATTCGCTATATTTTGGATAGTCTGTATTACTCCTCTTGGAATACCCTACATATCATTATCCCTATTATATTGTGGATTTCAAAGTAGCTTTTTTGTTACTGTGATCTTAATGAAATTTGGAATAAAAGGAATTCTATTAATATTTGGTTATACATTTCCACATTATTTGATTTACATACTAGTTGTTTTTTTGTGTTTGCGAAGTGGGTATTGGCTTTCTAATAGCTTATATAGCGGTTTGAAGTTAAATAAGAGAAATAAAGTGGAACAAATTATTAAACACTTAGTGTTTATTATTATATTAGCTGGAGTATTGCTCCTTGGAAGTGTATTAGAAACTTATATAGGCTCTAATATTTTAAAGAAGATATTGATTTTATTTTAGTTTGGACAATTCCTCTGCTACTAAAAAGGACAACAATATCGAGTACTAATATAAAGCTTAATTGCATTTTTTAGCACTCTAAGATATAATAATATTAAATGACTTTGCCCATATGGGATTAATTATATTAGTAATATAATTAGGTATAAAATTCAAATTAAAAGGAGATAGCTAGGGCTATGAAAGAAATGTCAGAGGAATTTTTATCGTATATGACGGAAGTAAAAAAATCATCAAGAAATACTGTTTTGTCCTATAAGAATGACATAAATAAATTAATACACCATTTGGAAAAGCTAAATATAAAAGATGTAAGTAGAATTAATGAAACCTGTCTTAATTCTTACATATTATCTATGGAAAGAGAAGGGTTATCTCCTGCCACTGTTTCTAGAAATATTGCTGTAATTAAAGCATTTGTTTTATTTTTGATCAAAAAGGGGAAAATTCATGAAGATCCCACAGAAAGACTAAAAGCACCTAAGGTGGAGAAAAAACCTCCGACTTGTCTAAGTTTAAAAGAAATTGAGAGCTTATTATCTATGCCGAATACAAATATTAACAAGGGTATCAGAGATAAAGCTATGCTTGAATTATTATACGCTACTGGTATAAGAGTATCGGAATTAATTACATTAGATATTGCTAATGTCAATTTGAAAAGTAAATATATTATATGTTCCTATAGTGGAAGAGAAAGAATTATCCCCTTTGGGAATACAACAAAGGATGCTTTAGTAGACTACATTGATAATGTTCGAAGTAAAATTCTAAATGAAAAAGAATCCAACTATCTTTTTACTAATATGTTAGGAGAGCCAATGACTAGACAAGGATTCTGGAAGGTACTAAAAGGATATGGAAAAAGTGCTGGAATAGTAGAAGAACTTAAGCCTCAAATGTTAAGAAATTCATTTGCTCTACATCTAATTGACAACGGAGCAGATATTTATAGTGTCCAAGAATTATTAGGCCATTTAGATGTTTCAACAACTCAAGGCTATCTACAAAAAAGAAACAAAAGATTGCTAGATGTATATTTGAAGACACATCCTAGATTGTAATGAATAAGAATAGGATTTGGGAATGCATAGAATAAATTGAATAAATATTAAAAAGAAATGAGTAGTTTATCCGCTCATTTCTCTTTTTTTAATAATGTATAAGTTTATTATTCTATTAATATAGACATAGATTAAAAAACTAGTAGATATTATCAGCAATTGTATAAATTAATTTTTCGGATTCATTCCATCCTAAACAAGGGTCAGTTATAGATTTTCCATATACACCTTCTCCAACTTTTTGACTACCTGATTCGATGTAGCTTTCTATCATAACACCTTTTACTAATTTTGCAATATCACTGTTTACTTTTCTACTGTGTAGTATTTCTTTCACAATTCTTGGTTGCTCAGAATACAATTTATTTGAATTAGCATGGTTAGCATCTACAATAGTAGCTGGGTTCGCTAAGTCTCTTTCATTATACATAGCGAGTAAACGAGTTAAGTCTTCGTAATGATAATTAGGAATAGATTGTCCGTGTTTATTAACCGCACCTCTTAAAATAGTATGGGCAAGTGGATTACCAGAGGTTTCTACCTCATAAGCACGATATAAGAAGGTATGACTAGCTTGTGCAGCAACACATGAGTTGAGCATTACTGATAAATCACCACTAGTTGGATTCTTCATACCAGCAGGAACTGTAATACCACTAATGGTTAGGCGGTGTTGTTGGTTTTCAACGGAACGAGCACCAACGGCAACATAGGATAAAACATCTTCTACAAATGGCCAATTTTCAGGATAGAGCATTTCATCCGCTGAAGTTAAACCGGTTTCAGCAATGGAACGAAGATGCATTTTACGCATTGCAATAAGACCTTCTTGCAAATCCGGTTCTTTTTCTGGATCTGGTTGGTGGGCAATACCTTTATATCCCTCACCTGTAGTACGTGGTTTATTTGTATAAATTCTTGGAATAATGATAAGCTTATCTTTTACTTTTTCTTGAACCTTAGCAAGTCTGGATAAATAATCACAGACAGAATCTTCATTATCTGCTGAACAAGGTCCAATAATAACGATAAATTTATCCGAATCACCTGTAAAGACGTTCTTTATTTCATCATCTCTTTGCTTTTTAACAAGTGCATCTTTCGCTGGTAAGGGATATTGCTCTAATAATTCAGATGGTAATATCACCTTTTTCTTAATATTAAAACTCAAAAAATCAACTCCTTAACAATATAATTTACTAAGAATATAGTCTTACCATTTTATAACGTTTAGTTCAGATAGTCAACTAATAATTATGCAAAACAGTAAATATTAGAAGGATTGATATTGAAGATAATAATCTATAAAGGTTGAAATGTGTGCCACATAATTATATAATAAAGAAAAGTAAATGATTTAATTTGTTAGCCATTTATGTTAAGTATAAAGTAGGCAATACTTATATTAGCATAACTTACGTAGTAATATTAGATTCTATATAAATACTAGGAGGCTTAATCATATGAGAATGTATGACTTAATCGTTAAAAAGAAAAAAGGTGATACACTAACAAAAGAAGAGATTAAATATATTGTAGATGGTTTTACAAATGGTGAAATACCAGATTATCAAATGTCAGCCTTTTTAATGGCTATCTGTTTAAAAGGAATGGATAAAGATGAAACAATAGCTCTAACTCTAGCGATGGCTGAGAGTGGGGATGTACTCGACTTGTCTGGTATTGAAGGGATAAAGGTAGACAAACATAGTACTGGAGGAGTTGGTGATAAAACGTCTTTAGTCTTAAGCCCTATGGTTGCGTCCCTTGGGGTTCCAGTAGCTAAAATGTCAGGTAGGGGACTTGGCCACACTGGCGGCACAATTGATAAATTAGAGAGTTTTAAGGGATTTTCGACTTCAATTCCAACGAAACAATTCTTTAGTGATGTAAATCGAATGAAATTAGCCATAGTTGGCCAAACAGCGAATTTAGCTCCTGCAGATAAAAAAATATATGCACTTAGAGATGTAACTGCAACCGTTGATAATATTTCCTTAATAGCAAGTAGTATTATGAGTAAAAAGATTGCATCAGGAGCTGATGTTATTGTATTAGATGTTAAAACTGGTAGTGGTGCATTTATGAAAACACTAGAAGATTCTATTGCACTAGCGACAGCTATGGTAGAAATAGGTAATGGGGTAGGTAGAGAAACTTATGCAATTATTACTGATATGAATCAACCACTTGGAAGAACGGTTGGTAATGCAATTGAAGTAGAAGAAGCCATTGAAACATTAAAAGGGAATGGACCAGAGGATTTACTTGAAGTGAGTTTAATCTTAGGTAGCTATATGTTACTAGGAGCTAAAATAGTTAAATCACCGAAAGAAGGTCGTGAATTATTATTAAGTACAATAAAAGATGGCAGAGCTATTGAAAAGATGGCTGAATTCGTTCGTGCTCAAGGTGGCGATGATTCAGCAGTATATGATACTAAGCTTTTGCCTGGGGCAAGTCTAAAAGAAGATGTTCTATCTATAAGTGAAGGTTATGTTTCTAATATAGTTACAGATGAAATTGGTATGACTTCATTAATATTAGGTGGTGGTAGAGAAACAAAAGACAGTATTATTGACCTTGGTGTAGGTATTCGCATTAATAAAAAACTTGGTGATAAAGTTAATGTAGGAGATTCTCTAGCTACTTTATATGCAAATGATGAAAATAAGCTAATAGCTGCAAAAGAGCGTTTATTAAATTCATACACTATTAGTACTAAGAAACCAAATCCTACCACACACGTTTATGCTGTTATTACAAAAGAAGGGATTAAAAGGTTGGATTAATGAGTGATTCAAACAATGAAGTTAGGTTAGAACGTGTCTCAAAAGAAGATGCAAAAATTATAAAAGAAAAGAATCGCATTAAAAAAGAAGAAAAAAAAGAATTAAACCAAAAGGTACGTGGTAAAGTAAAATTATCAAAGGAAGATAGAAGTAAAATTAGAAAACTTAATATACTTCAAGTATT
>JAEWHU010000102.1 GCA_023387635.1 Bacillota bacterium | reverse complement strand
GATAGGGTACTTATTATGTGTGACAGTATTTCTTTTACTTCAGCTGGTTTCATATGCGTTTCTCCCTCGAATCTTTATATTTAAAGGGCGGAGCCGCAAATTTTTGACTACTTGTCAAGTGTTTTTTAATTTTTTATATGTCTAGTAAATGTAAAAAGAACGTTTACATCTACTTTTATCGATGTAAGCGTTCTTTTTTTTCTTAACTTAATGACATTGACTTTAGGAGGATCATATCACTTTAGCGTGACAAATAATTTTTTGACACTTTCGTAACTGAGTGAACTGGAATAACTGAGAGCCTTTTTGCATGCGGCCTCTAACTTAACTGGTGAATATTTTTCAACCAGTTTCAACAATCCCATGCAGCTTCTATAGGATTGCTGTTCCACTCAAGATTTTTCTGGTGTTCTTCTGGCTTATGTTCTGCAACCGTTGAGTATTGACCAGGACGTCCATAAAGATGTCTGTGTGAGGCAATCCGATTATGCTTGATAAATATTTCTATCGTTGTTTCTGTTATACGCACATCGACCTTGTTTCTGATATACTGAAAGGGCACGGAGTAGTACATCTTGTCTACTGCGATGTGATAATTGGACTGAACGGTGGCTGATTTCCAGTCACATAGTTCAAAGCGGGTAGCAGGCAACGGCGCTAGTAATGGCATTTCTTCCCCAAGAAATAAACTACGTCTGCTACCTTCTTTTTTTGTAAGGCATTCGTGTTGAACCGCTCAAGCTTCTCCTTTATTGCAGCATTTAATTCTGCCAGAGAGAAAAACTGTTCATTGCGCAGAGCGGCTGTAATCCATGTGGATACATTATTTACCGTTCCTTCCGCAGTCGGTTTATCCTTGGGTTTACGAACCCTTGCTGGTATAATGGCAGTTCCATAGTGCTCAACCATCTCATGATATGTAGTATTAAGCGCTTGTGTATACCAGTCACTCCGCTGATGATTCACAGCCGTGGTACAGTTATCTGGCACAAGAATCTTCGCAACACCACCGAAGTATTCATACATATGGACATGAGCAGTAATCCATGCTTTCTGTTTTTTATTGATGAATGCTTCCACGTAGGCGTACATGCTGTAAGTCATGGCACCTACAAAAATCCATACATCTGTAATTTCGCCAGTGTCAGGATCAATGATGTGAGCAGGATCACCTGCCCAGTCAACTTCAACCTGTTCACCAGGATTTCGTGGGATATGCATGGTAGCTCGGCGTTTCTGCTCATCCTACTGGATGTAATAGCAGAACTGAGAATACATAAGAGGCTCTTCACCCGCCATACGGCAATCCTCACAGTATTCACACCACAAGAGTTTTTGCTTACGCCATTGCGTAATAACTCTTTACGGATATAGGCATAGTCAGGCATGCGTTTGTTCATAACTGACTTGTCTTTGGAAACATCAAATCCTCTAAGGATTCATCTGTCATTGATTCACCAAGCGGCCATGAGATGTTCAATTCATCAGCCCTTTTAAGAATCTTTGACACAGTATTTCTGGAAACACTGCGGCTAAGATCAATGTTTCGTTCGCTGAAGTTCAGACTTTTTAGTCTGATGATTTCGCTATATTTGGTCATGATTATGATCTCCTTCATCTGTATTTACACCATAGGGTGCATATCTACAGTATAAAGGAATCTATATAACGGTTTCTATGAAAATGGAATCGTAATTTTCGCGACGTAATGATGGTTTCCTATTTACCGGAATAGTGGCTCCATGATCCGGAATAATGGCTCTGACTCACCGGAAGGGTGGCTCTCAAAGTCCTGACAGGTGGCTCAAAGTGATCCGGAATACCAACTTACCTATTACTGCAATTTCGACGTTCTTGGTTATAAAAATTATAGGCAGAGATCAACCATAAAATGTTGAACGTAAATTTAACGCAAATTGAATCAAGTTTCCATATCGATTCACGAGGTTATAAAATCATAGCCACGAGCTTCACCTTCGCGAGACAGCTCAGGTTAACGGGCGCGTTCAAGTGCTTCTAAGCAAGCTTAGTGTGCTCTCACTTTGCCTTCGCGTAAATAAAAGAGGCCCTAATCTCTAACTTCATCGAAAGCGGTGTAAATGAAAATGGATGCCGTGAAGTTATCAGTGCTGCAGAGGGAATGAAAAAGGATAAAGAGTCTTGGAAGAACTTCTTTATCAGGCTTAAATCCAGATTTATTTGTTATCTTTTTAGCTTAACTCATGAGGACCTCCATAATTCTCACTTTTCACACTAGAGTGTTAAAAGTGTGTGTTATATGGATTTTCACATGTATGATATATAGAAACAAGGCACTCTATTATAGAGCGCTTACCATCTTTCTTTCTAGATTAATTTAAATATAAATCAATCTATTTGGCTAAACGTTAGATTATTCTTTCCGGTGGTTCAAATTACAAATCACATATAGCTTGCTCAAGAGTTATTTCTCCCTTTCTAACAAGTTCCGCGTACTCCAGATGATAATTTGAATAATTCATCTTCTTTAAATCCATATATGTATTTAACCATATCATCTCACAATTCGTAGTACGTTTAGGATAACTGGTTTTCATAGGCTGCCAGTCACAATATTTAGTAATATTCTTTTTTAGCTGCACTTTATCTATTTTATTAAAATCAAATATATAAAAAGGTAAGAATAAGATTTTATTTAACGAATTAATATTACGTAGTTGTTAAATGTTTTCATAATTGACTCTCTTCTCTAATAATATGTACTTATTCATAAACTGATTAAACTCTGTATCATTGGTAATCATTACTGTATCCATAATCTTTTCTAGCATCATCAGTCCCTGTCTTTATTATTTATCTGCGATATCTGCCCCTTTGTTTGCCTACAAATTTGGTTTTTTGAAACTTCTTAAATCAGAATTCAAAACCAATGACAGTGCATCTCATTAAACTGAGTTTGACACCCCAATCATTTTTAAATATATACAATAAGATGAAATTATGATTTATAGAGGAATATTACCATGCTTCTTAATATTGTATGACCTTCTTTTTTTTATTAATGACAGTAAATTCCTAAATATTTCTTCTCTTGATTCCTCTGGCTTAATTATCTTATCTACATATCCTTTCGACAAAGCCATGTTAATGTTCATATAAATATTTTTATATTCTTGAATTTTTGAATCGTAAAACTCCTTCTTTTTATCTTCTTCGATCTGAAGTAATTCCTTTGCATACAGGATTTCTACAGCTCCTTCTGCACCCATTACGGCTATTTCAGCTCTCGGCCAAGCAAAAACTCTATCTGCTTTTAAATGCTTACTACTCATAGCTATATAAGCACCTCCGTAAGCCTTTCTTAAAATTACATTAATTTTAATTGTAGTCGCTTGTGAATATGCATATAACAATTTTGCTCCATGTTTAATAATACCTTTTTTTTCTTGATCTTTTCCTGGTAAAAAACCCGGTACATCTGTAAATGTAACCAATGGGATATCATAGCAATCACAATATGTTATAAATCTAGCTGCTTTATTACTTGAATCACAATCTAATGCACCTGCTAGGTAAGATGTTTGGTTAGCTATTATTCCAATTGTGATACTGCCTAGCTTTCCAAATCCAATAATAATATTTTTAGCGTAATCTGGTTGTAGTTCTATAAAGCTATTATCATCCAGTATAATATTTAGTACATTTTTCATATCATAAGTTTTATTATAATCCTCTGGTATTACCTTTAGTAAAGAAGCTTGAGCCTTACTTATTAAACTATACCTCTTATTTTTATAAGATTTGTCTCCATAATAATGAGGTATCATCGATAATAATTGGCGAATAGTTCTAAAGCACTCATATTCTGTATCAAATCTCTCGTGTACTACACCACTAATACTACTATGTACAACAGACCCACCTAATTCTTCTAAGGTTGTCTCTTCATTCGTTACACTTTTTATTACCTTAGGACCAGTAACAAACATGCTACCAATTTTATCTACCATAAATATAAAATCCGTAATTCCGGGAGAATACACTGCTCCACCTGCACAAGGTCCTGCTATCACTGAAAACTGTGGAATATATCCCGAAGCATATGTATTCATCCAGAATATATCTCCATACCTTGCTAACGCCTTTACTCCTTTTTGTATTCTCGCTCCCCCTGAATCGATAATTCCAATAATCGGAGCTCTTTTTTTAATAGCTAATCCAATAATGTATACAATTTTTTCTCCATGCTGTTCCCCAAGTGTTCCACCTATATATGTAAAATCCTGGGCATACACATATACTCTCTTACCATTCACTTTACCAAACCCGATAATCACACCATCATAATCTTCTTTAAGTTCAGCTTCTTGAAAGGAATCTTTATCAAACAAAAGATTTATACGCTCTATCGCATGTAGTTTTCCTTTTTCATGCTGTTTTAATATATTTTTCTCTAATTCAATCGAATTATACTTTATCATGTTATCTCCAAATCATTTTCGTTCTGTAATTACAAATACTGACAGAAATAATCACATACATTATTCATCATTATTTTACATTTTTAGTTTTTTCTACCATAATATTACTTTAATAACTTATATTTGTCAAGGTTTTTAAAGTTAATTTCAATTAAAATTAAATTACATAATTATATAAGTTGATTAGGTGGAATTTAGTTTTTCATTCAAGGAATTAATCTTTTGCTTAATAGTAATGTGAATGCCATTTTGTAAAACGAAATGCAATGTTTGTAAATGAGATGCAACTTTTGTATTCGAAATGCAGTTTGATTTTCAGCTTTTATTGGAGTATTATAATAATTACAAGTATGCAAAAGGGAGGTCGACTCCCTCTCGATATTTTTGTAATCGGAGAATCCACCACTTTATTCATTAAACAGATAAATGGTTGGCGGCATGCAATTAATTATTTTTTGAGAAGATTCGGTTTTAACATGATGTCACTGGCGGCAACCGTTGAACATCCAAGTTTATGTAAAACATCTTCTCCGTGATAAAAGCTGAATGTTTCGTAGGGACTACGATTATTTAGCTTTTTTCTTTTGTAAGAATTGATATGATTTATCATTAGGCCAATATCTTCCCGAGTTAAGTTATTGAAGCTAGTTCCTTTTTGGAGAATTCGACGGATCAATCCATGGTTAACCTCAATTGTCCCTTTCTGATATGGACTTCCTGCATCATAGTAGAACACATTGGTACGAAGCCCCGTAAATTTTGCATCACTGTATTCAATTGCCTTAGGATTGGAAAACTCGCTACCATTGTCGGTCAGAATAACTGGAAATAGTTTTTTGAAAAGATGTTTTCCAAGTGTGTCATAAAGCATTTCAAAGATATCTGTTACTGATTTCGAAGTATTAGCATCTCTTAGAAAAGCTAGCATAAAACTGGTTTCTACAAAGTGAATTGTGAGTAGACATTTTCCACCCTTAATACCGATCACTGAATCCATCTGTACAACGAATGTTTCAGGATTCTTATCAAGAAAGGAAATAAAAGCTTCATGATTACGTCCAATACGGCAGCCTTTATCCACCTTGAATTCTGGTTTATTATATCGCTCACGAAATTTAACCTTGCGTGGTAAATCAATATTTCTCACATCAAATAAACTGGCGTCGATGTAGTTATAAATGTTTTTTTCACTACACATCAGTTCTTCCTTATGAGAAATATATATTTGATGAACTGTGAGCTGTACAAGGAAAACAACAACCTATTGTAAGCTGTGTTTATCCTGTAATGATAACTGCTCAGACTTTATTTTGGAAATCTGTACTGCTAGATTCCGCGTCCCTTATGTCTGTAATGGTTGTGAAACTCTAGGAAAATGCACCTTGCTAAAACATGTTTATGATGCAGAACATGCCCATATAAAGTCACATGAAACAATATCACAATCTAGAAGTGGCCTTTGCATTTCTGAAGCTGAAGTTGAGAGACTCAATGCAATCATATCCCCATTGGTTCAGAAAGGACGAAACGGGTAGATTATTAGGCGCTTACTTTACAATGGCTGGTCAGACGAATATACGACACCGGTGAACCTGCTGGGCTGTCTTGTTGATGACAACAGAAAGCTTGCAAGAAATGCTATACAGATACGATTTGACAGTTCTTTTTATTATGGAATGTTAGAATAATAGTAGCTATGGTTTATGGGATCGCATTAGTGGTCCCTTTATTAATTGATTTCTGTAAGGTAAGGGTGAGAAGGCTGGTGGAATACATCATTTATTATGCTGATTCAGTACTAATGATTGTGACTATTGTGACGATTGGAAAGAATAACGGTATTATTTAAACTGACAATTGGAGTATCAAATAAAGTGACGTTCTATATTATACCAAAAATCAAAAAAGGTATCTCCAAACTTTTTTTGAAGATGGTAAAATTCCGCTTTCGAATAATAGAGTAGAATCTCATATCAAACCTTTCTGTAATGCAAGGAAATCCTGGTTATTTGCTGATAGTCCTAAAGGTGCAACCGCAAGTGCTGTTGTATATAGTATAGTAGAGACTGCGAAAGCAAATGACTTAAATACTTTCGAATACTTAAAACACCTCTTAACAAATATACCAAACCTAGATATTCATAATCATCCTGAGACACTAGAATACTACCTACCTTGGTCGAAAGAATTACCTTCAGAATGTAGACTACCAGAAAATAAAAAAGAACAGTCCCAGAAAGTATGATGTATCGTAAGCGATCTACAATAGAGTGCCTTGTTTCTATATAGCCGTTCATGA
>JAEWHU010000081.1 GCA_023387635.1 Bacillota bacterium | reverse complement strand
CATCTTTTGCATTAAAAAAAATACTTATTATTCTTTTATTAAAAGCATCTTGGGTTGTATCTAATATAATCCATCTTTTTTCTTCTTTTATATATACCTCATTCCAAGCATGGTAGATATTACTATTATTACAATATCCCATCAATAATTTCGTGGGAATTCCTATACTTCGTAGCATGGCAGCAAATAGAACACTATAATCATAGCATATCCCCCGACCTTCTTTTAACACCTGATCAATCATAGGTATATAGCCAGCTTTTACAGTATCAGCCTTTTCTTCATCATATGATATCTTAGAAATAATATATTTATATATTTCTTTTGTTTTATCTAAATCTGTTTTTTTATATCTTGTTATATGCTTAGCTGTTTTAATAGCTTGCATTCTATGATCCCAATGAATTAGTTGTATTGATTGCAAATAAACATCGTTTTGATCATTTATTTTTAATGTAACTGATTCTTGTTTAAACAAACGATAACTTCTATCTTTTACATACTCATATAAGGATATAAGGTATTTCCCGTTTCCTAGTTGTAGTGGAAATACATTGTATTCACCATAATCATATATATATTTTATATTATCCTTATTTATCTGTACTTTCATTTTTTTCATATTATTATCAACATGAACTCTAATAATTCCTTTGTTCATGGCACTAGTGTCAACCATAGATTCACTACATTGTGATAAGCTAACTAAATACCTGGCTACTGAGGTATTCATATTTTTATTGAAACAATACATAAAAATCCCCTTTCAGTAATTAAGATAAAATAGGTTTTAAAACTTTGATAATTACCTTTTTATAATATCCCAACCCTATTTTTTAGTTCCTAAAATTCGACTTTTTTCTATTCTATATTCAAAAAAAGACTCAAAGTACAAAACCTTGAGTCAAAAAATAATTCTATTATTTAAGATTAAACTCTTCCATGCTTTTTAACCGATTTATATGCTCCCGTATAACATTAACTGATTTCTTAAATTTGAACTTTTCATCTTCTGTTAATCGTACCCTTATTATATCCTCTACTCCATTGCGATTTAATATAACAGGTACACCACAATACACATCTTCTTCACCATATTCCCCTTCTAATAAAGTTGAAACCGGTATTATTTTATTTTCATCGTATAAAATTGCTTTAATTATCCCTGCTACTGTTGAAGCTATACCATAGCATGTAGTACCTTTTATTCGTAATATTTCAAAACCTACTGTAGTTACTTTCTTTACAATATCATCAAGATTAAGGTCTTTAAATTCTTCATTATCCTCAATTATATCATATATTTTCTTTCCACCAATCATCACATTAGACCATGGACACATTTGACTATCACCATGTTCACCCATGGTATATCCTTGCACACTTCTAGGATCCACTTGAATAATTTCTCCGATGTAGTGTTTTAATCTAGCTGAATCCATAGCAGTTCCTGTACCTATCACTTGATTCTTAGGAAGCCCAGAAAGTTTATAAACATAATAAGATATAATATCAACTGGATTAGATACAATGATAAAATGACCATTAAATCCACTTTCCATAACAGGTTCTACAATAGACTTTGCTATTCTTGCAGTCAGTTCTAATGTATCTAGCCTAGTTTGATTTGGTTTTGGTGGGGCCCCTGCTGTAATTACTACAAAATCAGCATCGCTACAATCTTTATATTCACCAATCATTACTTTTACATTACGATTTAAATATTCAACACAATGACCTAGATCCATTACTTCGCCTCTAGCTTTATCTTTATTAATGTCAATAATCATTACTTCATCACAAATACCTTGAGTAACTAAGCTAAATGCTGTAGAGCTTCCAACTAGCCCTGCTCCTATAATCACTACTTTACTTCTCTTGCTCATATTCACCCTCATTTCTGCGCTGCTTTTTGGGTATATCAAGTTTGTGGGTGCAGCCAAGACACAAACTTTATTTCCAATTTAAAATAAGATAAAAAAAGGTCTGTCTCAAACTCATACGGTTGAAACAGGCCTTTCTATCTCTTGTAACTTATATACTTATTATATCACATTATTATTTTTTAATGAATTTATTAATATGTTTTTGTAACATTATAATTAGATGCTTTTTTATAGTTCACTTTACTTCCATCTATGGTATTATTTGAAGCATCATTTGTTGTATCTATAATAACCCACTTATTTTCTTCTGATATATATACTTCATTCCATGCATGATAAGAAGGACTTGAAGTAGTATATCCCATATGCAATTTTGTTGGTACCGAAACGCTGCGAAGCATAGCTGCTAATAAAGCACTGTAATCATAGCAAATTCCTATTTCATTCTTTACAATTGCTTCTATGTTAGGAATATATCCACTTTTAACGTTATCTGCTTTTTTCTTATCATAATCAATGCTTGTTACTATGTATTTATAGATTGCTTTTAGCTTGTCCCCATCAGTTTTTGCATTCTCTGTTAGTTTCTTTGCTAATTTTATAACTTTCATTTCATCATTCCAATGGATAAGTTGAATTGAATTTAAATATACTCTACTTTCTTCAGACAGATTTAAGACAACAGTATCTTGTTCTATTAGTTTATAACTTGTACCAGAAACATGTTCTAAAATGGATATAGTATATTTACCATTGCCTGATTGTAAAGGAAATATATTGTTCTCTCCAAGATCATAGTTATATTTCACATTATCTTTAGCTATTTGTACTTTAATCGCTTTTTTTGAATCTGATTTATAAGTTATTTCTATTATTCCTTTATCAAGTTTACTACTATTAATATTAGATTCTTTCGCATTTACCGTTGTAGTAAATATAGGAATCAATAGAGTGATAATCAAAAAGCTTAAAAAATATTTTGCTTTTTTGCACATAAAAAACTCTCCTTTCGGTAACTGGCTACCATCTTTTACAGAAGGCCCTATAGCTTTGCGTCCTTAGTTTTCACTAAGTTTGCCTTTATCGGTGGAAAGCACCGAATGATTATTTTGTTGTTTAGAAATATTTCATACTACTGTTTCTATATTAACATAAATATCCATTCTTGTACAGTCTAAATAAAAAGTTCCACTAAAGAAATAGTGGAACTTTTTATTGAATATTTCAATTTTTAAACTAAATTATTGAAGATAATAGAATATTGAAAACAATAAAATATTTATATAATAATTATTAAGTATTAAAGTAAAATAATAATTACTGAAAGTAATAACTATTGAAAATAATAATTACTGGAAGTAATAACTATTGAAAATAGTTTATGCCGGAAGCAAAGATATGTTGTTCCATATTACCAGTAATATTAACAGCAACACGATTACCAATTCTTTCCGAATGTGCCATTTTACCAAGAACTCTACCATCCGGACTTGTAATACCTTCAATAGCATAGTAGGAACCATTAGGGTTAAACTCTTCTTCCATGGTTGGAACCCCAGATAGGTTTACATATCTAGTTGCTATTTGGCCATTTTGTTCTAACTTTTCTATCCATTCCTTACTTGCAACAAATCTACCTTCCCCGTGAGATGCTGGTATAGTATATACTTCTCCTAAATTAGCTCCTTGTAGCCATGGTGATTTATTCGATACCACCTTGGTATGAACCATCTTTGAGATATGACGCCCAATATGATTGGTAGTTAATGTTGGTGAATCTAATTTCTGAGGTGTAATTTCACCATATGGTACTAAACCTAATTTAATTAATGCTTGGAAACCATTACATATACCTAGTACTAATCCATCTCGTTTATTAAGTAGATTATTAACTGCCTCTTTTATTCTTTCATTACGGAATGCAGTTGCAATAAATTTACCAGAACCATCTGGTTCATCTCCTGCTGAGAATCCACCTGGGAACATTAAGATTTGTGAATCATTAATTGCTTTTTCATAAATCATGGTAGATTCCCTTATAGAATTCGGATCTAAATTATTAAATACAATTGTTTCTACTTCTGCTCCTGCTTTTTCAAATGCTCTTCTTGAATCATATTCACAATTTGTTCCTGGGAATATTGGTATAAACACTTTTGGTTTCGCTATTTTGTTTTTATTCACATATATATTTTTTGCAGTATATAAGGAATCTTTTAATTTTTCTTCTTTGACATTCTTCTTCGTTGGAAATACTGACTCTAAGGTTGATTCCCATGCACTTAATGCCTCTTTTACATCCACTGTAATGTCGCCATACTTAAATACGGATTCGCTTATTATCGTTCCAACTATTTGGTATTGTAGGGAAGAATTAACAAGACTGTTTATATCTTCTTCCTTCATTTCAGCAATAATAGCACCATATCTTGGAGCAAAGAGTTCATTGCTTTCTATATCACTATTTAGCTCTACACCTAGTCCGTTACCAAATGCCATCTTACTGATAGCTTCTACTAAGCCCTTTTTATCAATGGCATAGGAAGATATGATTTTACCACTTTTAACGAATTCATAGAACTTTGCATATAAATTCATAAGTGACTGGAATTCAGGTAAATCATATTCATCATAATTTATTGTAAATAGTACAAGTTTATTATTCACACCCTTCAACTCAGGTGTAACTACATTAGAAGAACTTCCTGTATTTACTGCAAATGATACTAAAGTAGGAGGAACATCAATATCATGGAAGGATCCGGACATACTATCTTTTCCGCCAATGGATGGAAGTCCTAATTTCATTTGTGCTTCATATGCTCCAAGTAAGGCAGCTAGTGGTTCTCCCCAACGCTTTTTATCATTACCAAGACGTTTAAAATATTCTTGGAAAGTAAAACGAATCTTTTTGTAATCACCACCTGTTGCCACTATCTTAGAGACCGAGGATATTACTGCGTAAATTGCCCCGTGATACGGACTCCAACTAGAAAGGTAAGGATCAAATCCATAACTCATCATAGTTACTGTATCACATTCTCCTTGTAACACTGGCAATTTACATGTCATTGTTTGAATCGGCGTTAATTGATTTTTGCCTCCAAAAGGCATTAATACCGTTGCTGCACCTATTGAACTATCAAACATTTCAATTAATCCTTTTTTAGAACATACATTTAGGTCCTTAAGGGTTTTAATCCATTCTGCTTTCACTTCAT
Organism: Bacillota bacterium; assembly: GCA_023387635.1. Lineage (GTDB taxonomy): Bacteria > Bacillota > Clostridia > Lachnospirales > Lachnospiraceae > Anaerocolumna. The sequence continues at coordinate 17,206 of JAEWHU010000081.1, read as the reverse complement.
CTTTAGTGATTTCTTCTTGTTTGAAATAATTGTTTTCGGCTTGTGGAGCATTAATATAAGCACTTGCCTCTTGATGCGCTCCATTGGTATCTAAAAACTCTCTTTTTATATTAACTATTTCTTTATCTTTCCACTTCATGATAAGCCTTGGTTCTTCTAATACTTTAGCTACAATAACCGCTTCTAAATTTTCTTCTTTTGAATATTTTAAAATTGCATCAACATCGTTTTTATCAACTACTATCGCCATTCTTTCTTGAGATTCTGAAATAGCAAGTTCAGTCCCATCAAGTCCAGCATATTTTTTTAATACCTTATCTAAATCGATTAAAAGCCCATCTGCTAATTCACCAATTGCTACAGATACTCCACCAGCACCAAAATCATTACATTTTTTTATTAGTTTACTTACTTCCGCTCGTCTAAAAAGTCTTTGTAATTTTCTTTCTGTTGGTGGATTACCTTTTTGAACTTCCGCTCCACAATTTTCAATAGATTCTGTTGTATGAACTTTTGAGGATCCTGTAGCACCGCCAAGGCCATCTCTTCCTGTTCTACCTCCAAGTAAGATAATGATATCTCCTGGATCAGAATTCAATCTAACTACATTCTTTCTTGGAGCTGCACCCATTACTGCTCCAATTTCCATTCTTTTTGCTACATAGTTTGGATGATATATCTCATCTACAAAACCAGTTGCAAGTCCAATTTGGTTACCATAAGAGCTATAACCCATAGCCGCACTTGTCACTATCTTTCTTTGTGGTAATTTACCCTTCATAGTATCTTTAATTGGAAGTCTTGGATCTGCAGCACCAGTAACTCTCATGGCTTGATATACATATCCTCTACCTGATAGAGGGTCACGAATTGCACCCCCAAGACAAGTAGCAGCGCCACCAAAAGGTTCTATTTCGGTAGGATGATTATGTGTTTCATTCTTAAAGAATACAAGCCATTCTTCTTCTTTTCCATCTATTGTAACTGGCACAACAATAGAACATGCATTTATCTCATCAGATTCCTCTAAATCCTCTAATTTACCATCTTTTTTAAGCTTTTTCATAGCAATTAAAGCAATATCCATCAATGACACATATTTATCATCTCTATCTTTATAAAGCTCTTTATGATTAGATATATAATCTTCATAACTTAACTTTAATTTCTCATTATAAAAACCATCTTCAATTTCTATGTTATTTAATTCGGTTAAAAAGGTAGTATGTCTACAATGGTCTGACCAATAAGTATCTAATACTCTAATTTCTGTAATGGAAGGATCTCTTTTCTCTTCTTCTTTAAAATACTTTTGAATGTGTAAAAAATCAAGTTCTGTCATAGCAAGATTTAATGAATTATATAGATTTATTAATTCTTCATCTTCTTTATTAATAAATCCTTCAAGAATAGCTACGTCCTCTGGCTCTTCATATTTTATATTTAAAGTTTGTGGTTTTACTTCACTACTTTCTCTTGAATCTACTGGATTGATACAATAAGCTTTTATTTTATCTAATTCCTCTGTGCTTATATTACCCTCAATGATATAAGTTGTTGCTGTACGAATAATTGGTTCTTCCTCTTCATTAAGAAGCTTTATACATTGTTCTGCAGAATCCGCTCTTTGATCAAATTGCCCTGGTAAATATTCAACACTAAATATTTTATCTGACTCATTTACTTTAATATTCTCTTCATACAATATATCTACTGGTGGTTCACTAAATACAGTACCAAGGGATAACTTATAGGTACTTTCCATAATATTTTCTATATCATATCGTATTAATATACGAACATTATCTATTTGTTCTAAATCTAAGTAACTTTTTAGTTCTCCTAATAATTCTTTTGCTCTTACTCTATATGGTTCTTTTTTTTCTACATATATTCTTCTTACATTGGCCATAATGATATCTACTCCTTTTAATTTCTGACGTACCGACTTGTATCAATATACCTTTATCTTATATGAATTATATCATAGTATGCTTTATAAATTAAATTAATAAATGTTAAACTGTTGATAAGTAGCACTAATATTTAATAATTATATATCTATACAAATTGTATAAAATGAGTTAAAATAAAAATATACTATTGAATTAGGTTTTTATGGTTAGATAATTAAGTAAGTATTTCTTACTTAATCTAATATAATCGAAAGGAAGGTGTATTAAATGAAAGTTACTTACATCAATCATAGTGCTTTTCTTATAGAACTAGAAGATATTGTTCTACTATTTGATTACTTTAAGGGTACGATTCCTACTTTTCCAAAATCAAAACAACTTTTCGTATTCTCTAGTCATTCCCATCATGATCACTTTAATCCTGATATATTTTCGTTAAGTGATGAATATGAACATGTTACTTATATTTTATCTAAAGACATTGAATCAACTATTGCTAATACTAACATTAGCAATTATGATTCCATAAAAAATCAAATATTCTATATGGATAAATATGAGCACAAATACTTTGTTTCTTCTTTAACTGCCACTATTGTAACAAATAATATGGATGAAGTAAATGATAATACTCTTGTAGTAGATACTCTAGATTCTACTGATTTAGGAGTTGCATTTATTGTTACGTATAAAGATAAAGTAATCTACCATGCAGGCGACTTAAATTGGTGGTCCTGGGAAGGTGAAACACAGGCAGAGTATATTGAAATGACTTCAAAATTTAAAAAGGAAATTGAACGAATTAAGGGCAAGTCATTTGATGTTGCATTTGTACCACTTGATCCAAGACAAGAAGGACGTTTTTGGTGGGGATTTGATCATTTCATGAGAGAAACTGATACAAAAGTGGTTTTCCCAATGCACTTATGGGGTAAATACGATACAATCCCTAAACTTATAGCTCTAGAACGTTCAAAAAATTACGCTTCAAAAATAATTTCTGTTATAAAAGAACAACAAGAATTTATAATATAAAAATATAAACAATTAATTTTAATGCGTGATATAAAATGCCATAAACTATTATTAGGTGATATAGTTCTTGTTGTGAAACAGGTTAATTCAATGGTATCAGAAAAAACACGCGGAAAGGATTATTATGAATTTTAGATTTGTACACAATAATATTAATGTTTTAAACTTGGAGGCATCACTTAAATTCTATGAAGAAGCTCTTGGCTTAAAAGAAGTACGTAGAATTGCACCAGAGCATGGTAACTTTATCATTGTTTACTTAGGAGATAATAGTAGTAATCATTTGCTTGAATTAACTTGGTTAAAAGAATGGGATAGACCATATAACTTAGGGGATAATGAATTCCACTTAGCTTTTGTTACGGAAGATTATGAAGGTGCCCTTAAGAAACATAAAGAAATGAATTGCGTATGTTATGAAAATCCTGAAATGGGCATTTATTTTATAAGTGATCCAGATGGGTATTGGTTAGAAATTTTACCAGCAAAATAAATTATTAAGTTATATTATGTACTAATAGGAGGGCGCCTTGGATATTAATTATGAACTTTATAAAGTTTTTTACTACGTTGCAAAATCCCTAAGTTTTTCGGAAGCTGCTGCATCACTTTTTATTTCACAATCTGCTGTGAGTCAATCAATTAAGGTTCTTGAAACTAATCTGAATCAAGTTTTATTCATAAGGAGTACAAAAAAGGTGTCTTTGACGAAAGAAGGAGAAATTCTTTTTAAGCATATCGAACCTGCAATAAACTTAATTAGTCGTGGCGAAAATCAGATACTCGAAGCAGTTGCTCTAGGAGAAAGCCAATTACGTCTTGGGGCGAGTGATACCATTTGTAGATACTTTCTTGTACCTTTTCTTCAAGATTTTCATAGAAAATATCCAGAGATACATATTAAAGTTACGAACGGTACCTCTTATCAATGCGCTAAAATGTTGGAGAATAATGAAGTTGATATTATTGTAACCAACTCCCCCAACTCAGCTTTAATAAATAGCATGCATATTGAGCCCATCTTAGATTTTAAGGATGTTTTTATATGCAATCCTGATTTTTTCCCACTGGATAAAGAAGTGATTACATTTGAAGAATTACTAAAGAATCCTATATTAATGCTTACCAAAAATTCAACTACTAGCGATTTTTTACACACAATTTTTCTTCAAAACTCCCTTGATTTAGTACCAGCTATTGAATTAAACAGTAATGATTTATTAATTGATTTAGCTAAAATAGGGCTAGGAATTGCCTTTATCCCAGATTTTTGTATTAGTAAAACAACAGATCTTAAAATAATAAAAACAGTGGAAGAACTTCCTTCAAGAAAATTAGTTGCAGCTTATAATGATACTATACCACTATCTTCTGCAACCAGATATTTTATAGAACAATTAGTCCAGTAATGGGCTAATTGTTCTATTTTTTTTAATTTATGCTAACAATGAATTATTTAAATTATCTAACCAATTCATCATATCAATAAATCTAATTTCCTTTACTACTAAGTGGATTACTTCTTTCTTCAAAGAAGGCGCCGTTGTCTGGATTAATTCCTGATGAAGGAATATTAGGCCTTATTATTGTACCTGAATCTGTATTAACAGTAACTCTGTTATCAATAGTTTTTACCCTATTTTCTTCACTTATGGAATCTGTCGATGTAACTTTTGTTCCTGTGGTAACCTTATTAATATTAATCATATAAAATCCTACCTTTCAGTTCTTTGTTACTATTATTCCAAAAATGGATAAAGTTATGTTACTTAATTGCTCTAAAACGAAATAATTTGCTTCTAAAATCTCCATGGCCAAGTTCAAGTGGCATATTAAGACCGAAGTTCATTAATTGTTTCCCGCTGATGCCTTGGTCTGTACCATCCATATAATATAGGTAATCAGGATTCAAACCATCTAACTTGAAACGAAACAAACCATCATTTGGAGTATTTAATACCTTATATGCGAATACAGATGCTTCTGCTTTATCTTTTGAAACATACATCCATGCTGTAACTTCTCCTTCAAATGGACTTAGTAAGCGATAAAAATCTCCATATTGAATTAATCTACGCATATCTTTATATAATTCAATCTGTCTTTTCATATCTTGCTTTTCTTCTTTACTCATATTAGTAATATCAAGTTCATATCCTAGGTTCCCCGCCATAGCTACATCACCACGAAAACTTAATGGAGTACTTCTTCCTGTTTGATGATTTGGAGATGCGGAAACGTGAGCAGTCATTGCACTCGTAGGATATACAATACTTGTTCCATATTGTATTTTAAGTCTTTCTACTCCATCCGTATCATCGCTGGTCCAATTTTGTGGCATGTAATATAAAATACCTGGATCAAATCTTCCACCACCACCAGAACAACTTTCAAAAAGAATATTAGGAAATCTACTTGTAATCGTCCCCATTACTTCGTATACACCTAATATATATCTATGCGCTGTTTCTTTTTGGCGATTTGCTGGTAACATTTTTGAACCAATCTCTGACATATTACGATTCATATCCCATTTTACATAAGTGATTTTAGCGCTTGATAAAACATTGCTTAAAGTTTCTATTATGTACTCCCTAACATCAGCCCTTGAATAATCTAATATGGATTGATTTCTTCCAAGACTTCTATGTCTATTCGGAACATGAATACACCAATCAGGGTGTTCTCTATACAAGTCACTATCTGGAGAAACCATCTCAGGTTCAAACCATAAACCAAAGCCTATACCATAAGAATTTACCTTTTCCACTAGTGCATTTAATCCGCCTGGTAACTTCTCTTTATTCACAAACCAATCCCCTAAACTGCAATTGTCTGAATTTCTCTTGCCAAACCAACCGTCATCTAATACTAATAATTCTACACCAAGTAAAGAGGCTTCCTTTGCCAAATTATCTAATTTATCCTCATCAAAGTCAAAGTAGGTAGCTTCCCAGTTATTAATAAGTACTGGTCTTTCCTCGTTTTTATATTTTCCTCTTACTAGATGGTTATTGTACAAGTTATGATATGTTCTAGACATATGGCCAATTCCACGAGAAGAGTATACCATTACTACTTCTGGTGTTTGAAAGGTTTCATCAGGTTCTAATAACCATTCAAAATCAAATGAATTGATACCCATACTTACCCTAGTAGTATTATATTGATCCACCTCTGTGCTAGCTATAAAGTTACCACTATAAACTAGATTAAATCCATAAACTTCTCCACTTGATTCTGTAGCATTCTTACTAAGTAATGCCATAAATGGGTTTTCAGAATGTCCACTGGCACCACGTCTACTTTCAATTGATTGCATTCCATGTACTAAAGGTCTTCTAACAATATGTCTTTCTCTAACCCAACTACCTGATAAAGTCATCAAATCATAATCAAAATGATTAAAATCAACATTCATACTTAAGGCTTTTAGTAATTTAATTGATGTCTTACCTTCATTATAAAATTTTACTGATCGTGTAATTACATTATAATTAGAGAATACAGTATATGATAACACCACTTTTAAACCTATTAATGAATCCACTAGATTTATATTTAATGTTTCAGTATTATTATTGTTATCATATACGTGAGGAAGACCCGCTAAACTAGGTTTTCCAATCACTATTTCATGAGAATCATAGGATAAATCCGTTATTCTACTTCCATTTTCTAATTGAAACTGATAAGCAGGATTGCGAAGGTCTGTATTGCCATAGGATGGATACTCCATTGGTAATACATCTAGTAAGAGCGACTGGTCATTATCACTATTTCCGTGAAAGGATGGTCTACTAGATGTATTAATCATTGCATCAACAACTGGATTATCAATACGCTCTCCCCAGTATATATGGGATAAATACTTGTCCTTCATTATTTTAATGATATATGTTGTATCTTTTCCCTGTAATATAAAGCTTTTTTGTGACTTATCAAATATAATACTCATTTCTTCCCCTAACCTTTCATAGTTTCATGATAAACATAAATTTACACTATCAAATTTCCCATAATGCTAATATTTTACTGTAATTATTTACAAATATTTTACAATAGATAGGATGATAACTCAATGTGTTTTTATCTCCACTTATTGTTAAATTATATCCGTACACATTAAGACAGATTCCATTTTACCTTCATTACATTAGCTTAATTTTATGATAAAAAATAAGTATATTTTGTGAACTTTAGGATTGTTATTGACTTATTTTAAAAAAAGACTAAAATAAATGTATGTGTACTCATAAATTGTATGTTTTACACGAGGAATATAATTAAATGGAGGAAGTAGATGAAGAAATCAAAACGCGTAATGTCCTTTCTACTAATAGGTGTACTAGCCCTAGGATTGGTCTTTACAACAGGATGTAGTAAAAAAGCAAATCCAGCTAGCTCTTTAGTAGTAACAGTGGGAGATAAAAAAGTTTACCTTGATGAAATGATGTATTATATTTATGCTGTTGAATCAGAAGGTAACTATTATGAGCAAATGTACCAACAATATTATAATATGAGTTATTGGGATTCTGAATTCACTGAAGGCATTACCATGCGTGAACAAACAAAACAATACTTAATTGATACTGTGGTTATGTATGAAATCCTATATAATAAAGCTGTTGATGCTGGCTATGCATTAACGGATGAAGAAAAAAAAGAAGCTGAAACAAATGCTGATACTATTATGACAAGTATATCAACTGAACAAATTAAAGCAACTGGATTTAGTAAAGCTATTTTAACAAAAGTTCAAGAAAAATTAATCTTAGGTGAAAAATACTATAATAAAATGATAGAAGATTTAAATCTTAATGAAGAAGAAATTACAGCTACTGTAAAAAAATCTGATTATAAAGAATATAGTACTGAATTTTTATTTGTTCCTACCAAAAGTTACGATGCAAATAAACAAGTGGTAGAATTAAGTGACGATGAAAAAGCTGCGGCAAAAGAAACTTTAACTAAAGCTTTAGATAAAGTAAAAGCTGGTGAAGATTTCGCATCAATTGTTAAAGAGGATGAAACTATTGAAACAGATAGTCTTTCCTTTATTAAAGGTGATACAAATGTAGAACAAGAATACCAAGATGCTGCTATGAAATTAGCTAATGGTGAATATACTGATTCTATTGTAGAAACTGAATACGGTTATTATATTATTAAAATGGTTGACAACGAAGCTACTACTAAATATGAAGCAGCTGTAGAAAAAGCTATAAGTACTGCCGAACAAGAAGGATTCGATGAAGCCTATAATAAAATTAAAGAAGATTATACAGTTACTGTTAATGAAAAAGTATGGGAACCTATTGTATTAGGTAACGTTACTACCGCAACTGCACCAACGACAACTGCTACACCTACACCTACAGAGGCTGCAAAATAGTACATTAAACATTTTATATAAGCAAAAATCTACCATGAGAAATTATGGTAGATTTTTCATTTATATTATTATTTTTTCTTATTATGTACTATATAAATTGTTTGTTACTATTTACTTAATCTTCTTTCCCTATCTCTTCTAGTATAATAGCATTCTTTTCTTCCCATTCTGCTCTTTGTCTTTCTAAATCTTCAAATATTTTTAATACAAAGGAAGTAATAACATAACACAATATACCCACTCCTAATAAAAGTACAAGTATTAGTGTTTCGTGTGAGTAAAATCCAATCAAAGCCAGTGCAGCTAGCATTAACACTATTTTTATTGTTCTATCAAGATAACGAATTGATATCATCATAGAATTCATGATTATTTTATGTAATCGATTTTCATATCTTGCAAGTAAAGGGAATGCATAAAGAAAAGAAAATACATATAAAATAGTTACTAATATTGTTAAACCTTTTAATAACATATTTTCAGACTCTGACATCTTAAACAAATAGTAATAATTTACACCCATAATTCCACTAATCCCTACAAAAAGTAACCATAGAATAGTAGCTTGTTTAAAATTCTCTTTAAACGACTTAAAAAAGCTTTTAACTATGTAAGTTTCCTCATCCTTAACCATCTTTAAGCAAACATAATATACGGCTGTTGTAGATGCTCCAATGGTCACAATTGGTATGCTACATATAATCCATAATAAATTTAAAATCATAATATCTGCTATTCTAGTAGCAAATCGATAGAATGGACTATCAACACTAAAAAACTTACCCATATAAATCCCACCTTATCTTATAGTTTATATAACCTTATATCTGCTATTTAAATATATTGCAGAGCTAATAGCGGAATAAATCTAAAATATCTACTTTGACTCCTAATATTAATTATATAGTTTTTTTATCTATAGTTCAATAGAATAAAGGGGCCAAAGGCCCCTTTATATATTATTAATTAATTACCAGCCCAGAATTCAACTTTTGCTTTAATTAATGCTGTCATGTCAGCATTTGCTTGCTCTAATCCTGCTTTTTGTAATTTTTCTTGGAACTCATTCCATGTTTTATCAAAGTCTGCTGGTTTACATACAACTGACTTAACTAAGTATTCCCATGAAATAGCATCTGCTTCAGTTACGAATGCAAATAAGGTAGTATCAGATGGAATTGGTGATTGCCATGCAGCACCAAAATCTGATAATTCGAACTCTTCTGTTTGTGGGAAGATATCTTTAAGCATTGTTACATTCCAAGCTTCCACTGCTGCTTTTTCAGCTGCATTGTAATTGGTAATTTTAGATTCTGCTGTTACTGTTGTGTATGTATCTCCATTTGCATCTACTCTACCATCACCGTATTCTGGGAATGGATATGAATGGAAACCAACACCTGTTTTTTTCGAATAATCTGAATCAGATTTACTATATTCATATTCTTCAGGTGGAAGATAACGCTTACCATTCTCATCTAACTTATAATTAACCCCTTCAATACCCCAGTGAATTAGCACTTGAGCTTCGTCAGTACACAACCAATCAAGATATTTAATTGCAGCTACTGGATCTTTACAAGCTTTTGTTATACCAACGCCCCATCCGCCTGAATAACCTTGATCTTGTAATAAAGCAACCTTTGTATCTTCAGTTAATCCAACTGGTAGAGCAGCATATCCTCTTTCATACATCCCAGCACTGATTAATGAAGCAACAGCGGTACTGTAATCCCAACTTGCATCAGCTACACCAAGTACAGCTCCTGTTGCAATTTTAGCCAAATAATCATCATGTGTTTGTGTAGCAAATTCTTTATCCAATAAACCGATATCATACATATGGTTTAACCATTTGTAATATTCATATTGACCAGGAGCAGCATGTTTATATACAGCTTCATATGTATTTTCATCAATAATCCATTGTCCATTATCTGGAGAACCAGATACAAAACCGGATGGATTAGATAAAGTTATGTACCAATGCCAGTCAGCAGTTGATAATGACATCCCAATTGTGTCATAAGTTCCACCATCTGGTCCAACTATTGTTGGATTAGCAGCTATATAATCTTTAATTACTTGTTCATATTTTTCTAAAGTATTTACAATTGGGTATCCAGCTTTTGCTAAAACATCATATTGAACTTGCATTGGGCCATCTGTAGCATATTTGGTAGCACCAACACCACCTACACCTAAGGTATAAATGCCTGGGTCCTCTTGGCTTCTTTTTAGACGATAGAAGTTATCACCATATAATTTTTTAATATTTGGACCATGTTCTTCAATTAAGTCTGTTAAATCAAGTAAAGCACCAGCATCAATAAGGTCTGGAGTACCACCTTTTGCATAAATCATATCTGGATATTCTTCAGATGCAATCATAAGAGCGATTCTTTGATCATCCCCATCAATTGGAAAATCAATATCTAATTTGTATCCACTAAGTTCAGTAATTTTTAATGCTACTGGATCTGTCCATGGATCTTCTACACCATCAGCACTATAAAAAGTTAATGTAGTTACTTCTTTTGATACTTCTGTAGGTGCTACTGTAGGATCCTTAGATTCATTTGTAGTTGGAGCACTAGTTGGATCTGTTGATGTTTCTTTCTCTTTTTTCCCACAAGCTGCTAACATGGACATTACCATAACAGCAACAAGTATTAGAGATAATAGCTTTTTGTTTCTCATGAATTTTCCCCCAATCTTAATTTTAAGTATTTATTTAATTCTTAGTTTCTACTAAGATTTAAAACAAGTAATAATTAAATAACTTAAATCAAATAGCTTAAATTAGGTTTAATTACAATTACACTAATTTTTTACCGCTCCCAAAGTCATACCACCAACAAAATACTTTTGCAAAAATGGATATACTACTATAATTGGAACCGTTGCAATTACTGTAATAGCCATTCTTACTGATTGTGGAGTTATAGAAGCAACACTTTCTAAGGACTCTGCCTGGTGCATATTACTAAGATTAATTCCAGTTTCATTTAAAATAACATATAGTTTATATTGTAGTGTAGGTAATTTACGGGCATAAAAATAAGTATCCATAAAAGAATTCCATTGACCTACTGCAACAAATAAAGCTACCGTTGCAAGTACAGGCTTACATAGAGGCACTACAATTTTATAAAATATAATAAAGTCGTTTGCCCCATCTATTTTTGCAGATTCTTGTAAAGCCTCTGGTAGACCATCCATATAAGATCGTACAAGTATAAGGTTATACACCCATATCATTCCAGGAATTATGTATACAAGGAAATTATTAGTTAATCTAAGAGTTCTACTAATTAGTAGGTATTCAGGTACTAAACCTCCGCTTACATACATTGTAATTATAAAAATGATTGTAAGTAATTTATTAAAATAAAAATCTCTTCTACTAAATACAAATGCTAACATTGCCGTTGCTATTAAATTAGTTATTGTACCAATAACTGTTCTTAATATTGATATTATAAAAGGAGTTACTAAATCTTGTTCTTTAAATAATTTCTCATAATTTGCAAATGTAGGCTTTCTAGGAATGATGAAGTTCATACCTCTAATAGTATCTAGTGAATCATTTAATGAAATGGCAAGTACATTTAGAAATGGATATAAGGTAATTAACATTACAAAAGAAAAAAATAGTATTAGAAAAACATCAAAAACAGTAATTCTTTTTTTCTTAATATATCTTTTTAAGTTCATAACTCGTTCTACAATCTTCATATTTATCTCCTCCTATACTAAAGCGCCTTCACCAACTTTATTAGCGATCTTGTTTGCTACCGTTAATAAAATAAGGCTTATTGCTGACTTAAATATACCTACTGCAGTACCAAAGGAGTAATCGTTGCTACCTATACCTAAAAGATATGCATACCAATCCAATACCTCGGCGAAATTTTTTGTTAATGCATTACTAAGTAGCATTTGTCGTTCAATACCAACATTTAGTAGAGAACCAATACTTAAAATTAATAAAACAATAATGGTTGGTCTTATCCCTGGCAATGTTATATGCCACATTCTACGAAATCTTCCTGCGCCATCCACCTTTGCCGCTTCATATAAACCTTGATCAATACCAGCCATAGCAGATAAATAAAGAATTGCGTCCCAACCCACTTCTTTCCAAATTGTAATAAATGTTACAACAAACCAAAATCGTGGTCCTGATTGGCTTAAGAATTTGATTGGTTCTTTTATAATGCCAATACTCTTAAGGATTTGATTTAATACACCTGCATCTTTTAAGAATATTTGTGCAATACTTGCAATAATAACCCATGATACAAAGTGAGGTAAATAAGAGATTGTTTGAGTAACTTTCTTAAACTTCATTACCCGTATTTCATTTAGCAATAGGGCAAATGTTATTGCTGTTACAAATGATACTATTATACCAATGGAACTAAGAGCTAAAGTATTCCTTAACACTTCATAAAATTTTGCCCTACCAAATAGATTAGCAAATTGGTCAAAACCAATCCACTTTCTTTCCCATACTGGTAGTGCAAAGGATTTAGGTCTTACCTCTTGAAATGCCATTGTCCAACCCCAAAGCGGAATATATTTAAATATAATTACCCATATTAAAAAAGGAACTGACATAAAATATAAATATTTTTGTTTGCATATTAATTTCCACGTTAATTTTTGTCGTTTCGGTTTTACCACCAACATACCGTCTAGTTTTACATACTTTACTTTATTCTTCATCGGTAGCCCCTTTCTGTCCATAATAAATAGGTAATTGCGAAACACTTTATTTGTTTGAATTTCATATGCACTTTATACCAATTCCTCCGCTACAACGCTCATTCCGCTTAGCTTCCGCTTCGGAATTGTATAAATCACATATGAAATATTAAAAACTTTGAAGTTTCGCAATTATTTAGACCTCTCATTGATATAATTATAGCATTTTACCAAAAAGTGACTACCCAAATTTATGTATATAAAACACCCCAAAAATTATATTTTTCATTAATACCACTAATAACTTTTCACATATTAATTTTATTTTGTAACTTTTTACTATACAAAACTATATCGCGATATAATTATTCCGTGATTATTACATTATCTTTTTTTAAATTCTTTTGGGCTAACTCCAACATATTTTTTGAATTTGGAATAAAAATAATCGATATTACTATACCCAACTTGCTCTGATACTTGATAGACTTTTAGTTCTGTTTCAGATAAAAGTCTTTTTGCATTATTAATCCGTATTATATCTAATGTATTATTAAAACTATCTCCTGTATTTTTCTTAAATATTTTCCCTAGATATGCACTATTATAGTTAAATACTTTGGACAATGACTCTAGTTTAAGATCTTTTTCATAGTTTTTTTCCATAAATAAAAGCATACGTTTTACTACATTATCTGTAGATGCAGTTTTTACTACTTCGCTAATTCTTAGACAGTATTTAAGAACTCCTTCCATAATTTCATCCAATGTATAACTATCCTTTATGGTATTTAGAACATCATTAAAATCACCCATATCCTCTTTTTTATTTTCATAACTTTTTTCTAACTTACCATGTATTTTATTTAGACTATATGCAATTTTTATTTTAATGTCCGATTCATTTAATAACTTGGATTGATAATATTCTTTTCTTTGTGTAAGAATATTTCTAATTTCACTTATGTCACCTATTTCTATGAAGTAGGCGATTTGACTATCAAAGGTCTCATTATCTTCTTTTAAATCCATACCTTCTACCATTTGTATATTAATAATTTCTTTATCTTCTAAAAGAAATTGATAATCTGATAACATTTTTGCACATTCATATGAAAAACATATATCCCACCAATTAGCAACATCATGACCAATTGTAATAAATAACCCCTCTCCTATAATGTGTTTTACTTTTTCATTATATTGCTTTAATAGTTCTTCAAATTGTTCATAACCATACCCTTTTCCAATTAGAACTAATTTATCTTTAATATACACTTTCTCTAACTCACCAATAATTTCTTTGGGGTAGTTTTGTTCTTCCATACCCACGTATTCTTCAAAATAATACTTCTTTATTTTGGGTGCAAGTATTGCTACACAGTATTTTGCATAATAAAAATCTAAACCATATTTTTTTATTTCTTTTTCCATCTCATTTCTATCACATGAGGAAACTAACAATCGTCGTAGAAGTTCTTTTTTAGCAGTTAATTCACTGGAACTAAGAAATGCATCCATATCTTTTTTAGCATCTAATTCTTTTACAATATCGTTAATATTATTAATTAATTCATCCTCATCAATTGGTTTTAATAAATATGCTCTAACTCCAAGTGATATGGCTGATTTTGCGAATTCAAAATCAGAATGACCTGTAAGAATAATGAATTTCCCCTTAAATCCTTGCTCTTTAGCATTTTTTATTAATTCTATGCCTGACAATCCAGGCATTTTTATATCAACTAATACTAAATCAGGTAATAGTTCTAGAACCTTTTTAAGTCCCTCCTTACCATCACAGGCATCAGAGGTAATTTCAAATCCATAGTCTTCCCATGGTAGTAGAATCTTTATGCCTTCTCTAACCATTGGTTCATCGTCGATAATTAATAACCGATACATACACTCACCCTTCCCATTATATTGCTTAATTATCCTGCTCTTTATATGCTTCTCACTTTCTACTACTTATTCTTGTAACCCAACACCCTTTGGTAAAATAATATCAACCCTAGTCCCAATATTTTGTACACTTGTTATTATAATTCCATATTGCTCCCCATATAATAGTTTGATTCTTTGATTCACATTACTAAGACCGATACTTGTCCTATCTAGTTCTTCATGATTCATTAGATTATTCCTAATTTTATTTAATCTCTCTTCATCAATTCCTACACCATCATCTTGTACATGTATTAATAAATTATCTTTTTCTTCAATCATAATAGATATTTCGCCGGAACCTTCTTTTGACTCTAATCCATGTACAAATGCATTTTCAACAATTGGTTGTATAATAAGTGGCATAACCTTATATTTATTTATATCGCAAAGTATTTCTATTCTATATGTAATTTTTTCACCAAACCGATACTTTTGTATCTTTAAATAATACTCTACCAAATCAATTTCTGATTGTAGTGTTACTAATTTATCTCCTACCTCAATATTCCGTCTCATAATTTTTGCTAGCATTTTAACCAATTCTTCTATTTCAAATTCTTTATTACATCTAGCTTTCATACGGATGGTTTCAAGTGTATTGTATAGAAAATGTGGGTTAATCTGACTAGCAAGCATTTTAAATTCTACATCCTTTTGTTTGCTGTTCAATTTTTCCTTTTGTAATGTTTCATCATATACTGTTGCAATCAGATTTTCGATACTATCAATCATAGAACATAAATCTGTATATAATTCACCAATTTCATCTTCACCTTCTAAATTTACTAAGATATTAAAATCCCCTCGTGCAGCTTTATGCATTTGCTTATGAAATAAGTTCACCCTTGAACTAAACTTATATGAAAAAAATACAATTAGACAAGTTGACATTATAAGACTAATAACAATAAAGATTATTCCTTCCATAGCTTTATCATTAGCCGCTTTCATGATCTTCTTATAAGGTTGCAAACTGATAATTGTTGCCCAGCTATCTGTTTTATAGTACTCTACATCATTTACTGTCATGAGATAATCATTACCTTTATAAACTACCGTATCACTTTCATTCTCACGATATTTTTTAAGTAACTTGGTAATCTCACTTTCTTCGGTCTTAGAGTCATTTGTTGCTATTAATTTATCATCATTTATTAATATAATAGTCTCATTATTCCTTACTTTTATGATGGCATCTAAAACCTCTTCTTTTACTGCTATTGATACTACCGCTACATTATCTTTGGTTTTAGTCCTAATAAGTCTAGACAAACAAAGATAATCTTTCTTAGTAATATCATCATATATCAGATTCCAAACAGCCAGTCCATTCTTTTTTACAGCATCTTGGTACCAACTTTCGTCCCGTATATCATCAGTAACTCTAACCAATTTAGAATTTGTAGGTATGGTCTCATTCTCTAGATAAATACGAATAGCTAATATTTCCCTGTTGTAATAATCCAAATAGTTTTTTGCTGTCTTATAATTACTATAATCCGTAAATATTTCAAAAGCATCTGTATAACTCGCCTTAGAGATTTTTTCTAAATCATCATCAAAATACATACGTAATGATACATCGCTAATCATTCTCATGATTTCTACCATACGATTTGACATTGAGTTTACGTCTGATATTTCAGATGCTTTTGTCTGTTCAATTACTATTTTTTTTGTACCATTTGTTAATGTAATTGCTAATATTATCTGAGGTACTAATCCTCCTATTAAATATATAGTTATGATTTTTTGTCTTATTTTCATGTTTTTCACTACATCTTTGATAAACCCCATTTATCCTATTTACACCCCCTATAATTCCCCGTTAGTGTAAAGTTTTACGCTAACTCTTTTTATTAAAACCTTATATTTTCAAGGGTTACACTATTTCCAGATAATAAAAAAACAATGACCCCCTATTTTCGTGTATAATTGAAGTTACCACACAACCAAAATACCGAAAGGAAAATCATTGTTATGGATAACATTATACAACATTTATTAACTATTATTCAAGACCAACAAAAGCAAATCAGTTGGTTAATTATGTTTATCTGCAAATATATACCTCTTAAGCAATGGGCTCATGATGATTCCCATTCTCCTGAGTATCAAAAGTTCAAGGTAGATGCTCCTCCTGTCATCATTAAGTATGAACTCTTTGATTATAAAGAACTCATTGCTTATTTCTATG
>JAEWHU010000206.1 GCA_023387635.1 Bacillota bacterium | reverse complement strand
TAAGGTTATTTATCTTGGTACATTCTCAAGAGCATTAACTCCAGCACTACGTATAGCTTACATGGTATTACCTGATAGATTATTTAATTTATATAAAGAACACTTTTCTTACTATTCTTCTACTGTTTCAAGAGTGGACCAACATATATTGGCAGAATTTATTATGGGTGGGTATTTTGAAAGACATTTAAATAAAATGAGAAAGATATATAAAAGTAAACATGATTTACTAATCCAATCACTTAAAATTTTTGGTGATAAAATAGAAATTGAAGGTGAACATGCAGGATTACATCTAGTATTACGTTTTCACTCCAAATTATCTGAGGAAGAAATCATTAGAATTGCAAGTAATCATAATATAAAACTCTATGGTTTATCAAAACATTATATCATTTCACACACTTATAAATTATTAGACGAATTCCCTTTGCCTACTATTTTACTTGGCTATGCAAATATATCCGAAGAAGTTCTTAGTATCGGTATTCGTTGTTTATACGAAGCTCTAAAAGATAAACTTTAATTTTATATAGCAAAGTAGAAATCAAAGTAGTCAAATAATTATAATAAAGTTAATATTTATAATAAAGTTAATATTTATAATATGCAACAAAAAAAGCTTTCTGTATTTTATATACATATATTAATGTATATTAATACAAAAAGCTTTTTTTTATAATAAATAGTTCATTATAATCCAGCAAAATAATTTCTGCCAAAAATAATATCCTTTTCCATTTGCTCTTTTAGATCAGATAAATTATCGTATTTTATTTCAGGTCTTTCAAATGCTAATAGTTCAACTTCAATTGTTTTTCCATAACAATCTTCATCAAAATCAAAGATGTAGGTTTCAACGCGTTTTTCTTTTGTTTCACCTACCGTAGGATTATTCCCTATGTTCGTAATTCCTGGATATGATTTACCATCAATAATAGTGTTCGATGCATATACCCCACTTAATGGTAATAATTTTGCTGATATTGGGATAAGGTTGGTTGTCGGAAATCCTAGTGTACGGCCTATTTTTCTTCCATGCTCCACTTTTCCCATAATTGAATATGGTCTTCCAAGGAATTCTTTTACTTTATCCATATTTCCAGCATCTAATTCTTTACGTATATAAGAACTACTTACTTCAAGATCTGATATTTTTCTTTTATCAAAAACGATTAGTTCATAACCATATACCTTGGACATTTCTCTTAGTAACTCTACATTACCTTTTCTTTTATGTCCAAATCCAAAATCACTTCCTACTACAATTACCTTAGCATCAAGCCTATTAATTAGTACTTCTCTTATAAAATCTTCCGCTTCCATAGATGCAGTTTCATTATTAAAAGGATATGAAATCATGACATCTAAACCCATTTGTTCAATTTTACGTCTTTTTTCATCCTCAACATATAAAAGTTCAACTTCTTTTTTTGAAAATAAACTGTTTGGATGAATTAAAAATGTAAATACAACAGATAGGTATCCTTTACTTTTTTGCTCTAGAACCTTATTAATTAATAGTTGATGACCTAGATGTAAACCATCAAATTTACCTAGTGTAACAGCAGTATTCTTAAACTTAAATTCGGTTTTATCTGCAATATATTCCATTTGATTTACTCCCATACGTTTCCTATAAAAACATTTTTACAGGTTTATATATTTTTTCTTCTGTACTAAACCTATAGATAGCTACAAAAACTTTGTTGCAATCATATACTAATACAAAAGGTGTCTCATTCTCCTTTTCAGGATTTAAACATTGTTCCTTGGTAAAGTTGTTACCATTATAAATGTATTTCATAGCTTCGTCTTTGATGATTACTTTATCGTAATCAGGAAACATTACATCTACTGGTATCACTTTATCACTTATATTACTATTATTAACCAAATCTCTTATTTCGTCAATCGTTAAACTGTCTTCTTTTAAAAATTGTCCAACTTTAGTACGTTCTAGGTTTTTCATACAGCCACCACAGCCAAGTTTCTCGCCAATATCGTGACATAATGTTCTTATATAAGTACCTTTAGAACAATCTACGGTAAATCTTACTTCATTGTTTTGCTTATCTATGTTATCGATATGTATCCCATTAATACATACCTTTCTTGTTTTTCTTTCTACACTAAGCCCAGCTCTTGCTAACTCATACAAACGCTTTCCATTTACCTTTATTGCAGAATACATTGGTGGAAGTTGTTCATATTCTCCAATAAAACTTAAAATAGCTTCTGTGATTTCTTCTTTTGTACAATTTACCTCTTTGGTTTCTAGTACAGTACCTGATGTATCTTGAGTATCCGTAACAGTACCAAGAAGTAATACTGCTTCATATGTTTTGTCTTTATCTGTTAATAGATCACATAGTTTTGTACCATTTCCTAGGCAAATAGGAAGAACCCCTACTGCATCCGGATCAAGTGTCCCTGTATGACCAATCTTTTTTTGTTTTAAGATACCTCTTAATTTAGCAACTACATCGTGTGAGGTATACCCCTTTTCTTTATAAACATTTATGATTCCGTTAATCAAGTTTTCTACTCCTACTAATTCATATCATCAAGTAATTGACACTCAATGTATCCAGTTAATCCATTAATTACGTCATGTACTGTACCTCTCATGGAACAACCAGCTGCTTTTGTATGTCCACCACCATTATAATTCTGTACAATTTTTCTAACGTCGACAATGCCATTTGATCTCATACTAACCTTAAATTCCTGGAAGTCTAATTCATATAAAAAGATTGCAACTTCAACACCTTCTGTTATACGTAATTGATCAATAACGCCATCTAAGTCAGAGGAAGTGGCTCCATATAATTCCATTTCGTTTTTACTAAGATAAGAAACAATACACTTATTATCTAATATCAACATACTTTTTAATAAGCAGCGTCCTAATATTTGATTTTGTACATAATTTTTCAAATAAAAAGTCTCATCGATCATTTTACTAAAAGGAACATTCTTGTCAATTAACTTTCCAGCAATATTCATTGTTTTTTTTGTTGTATTAGTATGCTTAAATACACCTGTATCATGTATTATTCCAAGATATAATGCTGTTGCAACATCTTGGTCTATTTTATCTTCATCAAACAAATCAAATAATACTTCACAAGTAGAACTTGCATCTGGTACTACATGATTATTCATCCCAAACTCTGTATTACTAATATGATGATCTATATTAATTGTAACCTTCGCCTGATTAAAGTAAGCTTCAGCCCCACCTAATCGATCTAAACTACCACTATCTAAAGAGATGAATAAATCATATATTATATTGTCTTCATTCACTTGTTTTATAATATCTGTGTCTTTGATGATAGCAAAACGTTTTGGCACTTCTTCCAAATATACATCTAATTTTATATTATTTGATAAGTTCTTTTTTAGGTAGTGATACATTGCCATACAAGAGCCAACACAATCACCATCAGGCCTTACATGCCCACCAATTCCAATGGTTTTTGCATCTTTTATTTCATTTAATATTTTTTCCATATTTGGCTCCCATCTACGTTTTCCACGTGTACTAATAATGTACTTTGCTTCCATTTACCTTAGCGTGATGAACATATTATTCTTGAACATCGTCTTTTATTTCGTCTTTTATTTCGTCTTTTACTTCATCATCTTTTATATCTTTTACTACATCATTTATTAATTTTGACATATTAACACCATACTCAATTGACTGATCAAGTATAAATTTCAATTCAGGTGTATTTCGTAAATTTACACTCTTTGCTAATTGGCTTCTTAAAAATGGTGCAGCACTTTTTAATCCAGCGATTGTATTTTTACAACTTTCATCATCACCTAAAACACTAATGTAAATTTTTGCATGCTTTAAATCTGGTGCTACATCTACTGCAACAATAGTAGTCATAGGATTAATTCTAGGATCTTTTAATTCTCTATTAATTAAAGCACTAAGTTCTCGTTGTACTTCACCGTTAATTCGAGTGTTTTTTATACTGTTTTTTCTCATATTATACCTCATTTCATATTTAACTAAAAAAGTCTGTTAAACTTTGTAATATAATAATAGGTTTAACAGACTTTTTTATATATATTACTTTCTAGGAACTTCTTGCATCACATATAATTCAACTTGATCAAATTCATTAATATCGTTAAACTTTTCAAATACAAGACCACATTCATAGCCAGTAGCAACTTCTTTTACATCATCCTTAAATCTCTTAAGTGACGCAAGAGCACCTTCAAATACTAGTTTGCCTTCTCTAGTAATTCTTGCAGAACATCCTCTTGTTATCTTACCGTCAAGTACATAAGAACCTGCGATTGTACCAAGGCCAGAAGCTTTAAATACCTGACGAACTTCTGCATGACCGATTACTTTTTCTTCATATACAGGATCAAGCATACCCTTCATTGCAGCATCAACATCTTCAATCGCACTGTAGATTACGCGATATAATCTTAAATCTACTTTTTCACGATCCGCAGTTTCTTTTGCAGCATTATCTGGTCTAACGTTAAAACCGATGATGATTGCATTAGAAGCACTTGCTAATGTAACATCAGATTCATTAATTGCACCTACACCACCATGGATAATACGAACAGCCACTTCATCGTTTGATAATTTTGTTAAACTTTGTTTCATTGCTTCGACAGAACCTTGAACATCAGCCTTTATAATAATGTTAAGTTCTTTTACATTACCAGCTTTAATTTGAGAGAATAGACCATCTAGTGATAATTTAGCTTTTGTATCAGCAAGTAGTCTTTCCCTACCTTGTGAAATATAAGTTTCAGAGATTGAACGAGCCTCTTTTTCTGTATCTGTTGATATAAAGATTTCACCAGCATCTGGAACTTCATTTAATCCAAGGATTTCTACTGGAGTAGATGGAGTAGCTTCTTTTACTCTTCTGCCCTTATCATCCATCATAGCTCTAACTTTACCATAAGCTGCACCAATAGCTATAGAATCACCAACGCGAAGTGTACCCTTTTGTACTAAAATTGTAGCAACAGGTCCTCTTCCTTTATCTAATTCTGCTTCTATTACAATACCTCTTGCATTACGGTCTGGATTCGCTTTTAATTCAAGGATTTCAGCAGTAAGAACGATCATTTCTAGTAATTGCTCAATACCTTCTCTAGTATGTGCAGATACAGGAACAAATATAGTATCTCCGCCCCAATCTTCTGCTACTAATTCATACTCTGTTAATTCTTGTTTAACACGTTCTATATTAGCACTAGGTTTATCAATTTTATTAATAGCAACTATAATTTGAATGCCAGCAGCTTTCGCATGGCTAATTGCTTCTACTGTTTGAGGCATTACACCATCGTCTGCAGCAACTACTAAGATTGCGATATCCGTAGATTTAGCACCTCTCATTCTCATTGATGTAAACGCCTCATGACCAGGTGTATCAAGGAATGTTATATGCTCACCCTTAATATCTACTTGATAAGCACCAATATGTTGAGTGATTCCACCAGCTTCATGAGTAGTGACACTTGTTGTACGTATTGCATCAAGTAATGAAGTTTTACCATGATCAACGTGACCCATTACACATACTACTGGAGGACGTTTTACCATATTTGCTTCATCTTCATCATCTTCTTTTAGTAACTCTTCGATAACATCTACTACAACCTCATGTTCGGCAATAATATCGTATTCGATTGCAATTTCTTCTGCTTCTTCAAATGTAATTTCTTGATTAATAGAAACCATTTTTCCTGATAGGAATAACTTCTTAACTAAAGCAGATGCAGGTAACTTCATTTTATCTGCTAATTCTTTAATTGTTAATACTTCTGGAATAACAATTACTTTTACATCTTCTTCCACCTTTTGAACAACTGGCTTTGGTTTAATGAATTGACCTTTTCTATTTAAATTAATATCATCACCTAATTGTTCTTTATCAACAACTTTACGTCCATAATTATTTTTGGTTGGTTTAGCATTTTTATTTGCTCTATTTCTATTAGTTACAGAATCACTTCTTGACATTCCAAGTGGAGTATCAAACTTTTTCGTATCTGATGATTTAGAATCATTACGGCCAAATCCGCGTTTTTTGTTATCTGAATCTTTATCATCATCTTTATTCATATCTCCATAACCACGGCTCTTGTATCCACCACCTTGGTTTCCCCCACCATATGGGCGATTTCCACCGGTTCCTTGCCCCCCACCATATGGACGGTTTCCACTGGTTCCTTGACCTTGACCCCCACCATACGGACGGTTTCCACCTTGATTATTAGGTCTATTGCCTTGGTAACCAGTTCTTTCACCAGTTCCTGATTGTTGGCCATATGGACGATTTCCACCTTGGTTATTAGGTCTATTGCCTTGGTAACCAGTCCTTTCACCAGTTCCTGATTGTTGGCCATATGGACGATTTCCACCTTGGTTATTAGGTCTATTACCCTGGTAACCTGTTCTTTCGCCAGTTCCTTGGTAGCCTGTTCTTCCATTATTACCTTGGTAACCAGTTCTTTCACCAGTTCCTGATTGTTGGCCTGCAGGTCTTGTTCCATCTGAATTCATCGGTCTATTTTGACGATACCCACCACTAGATTGATTATTGCTATTTGGACGGTTTTGGTTATAATTATTTGTGCGATTTGCGCCACCTTGATAATTAGATTCACCACTTCTTTGCCCAGAAGCATCACCAGTTCTATTTCCTTGCCATGAACCTTGAGTACCTGTTGTACTATTATTATTGCTGTATCTATTATTCCCTTGACCTTGGTAATTATTGTTTGGTCTAGTTCCTTGACCTTGGTAATTACTGTTTGGTCTAGTTCCTTGACTTTGACTATTATTTGGTCTATTACCTTGATAATTACTATTTGGTCTACTGCTAGTAGTTGTATCATTTGGATTGGTTTGCCCTACAGGTGTATCCATTTTGCTAACAGTTTGATTGGTTGCTTTATTTTCAACATTATTTGCCGTATTTCCTTGTGGCAAAAAGTGTTTTTTTACTAGTTCCACGCTATTGTCTTCAATGCTATTCATATGACTTTTGACCTCTATTCCCTGATCTTTTAGATAATTTATTATATCTTTACTATGTTTGTTTATCTCTTTTGCTAACTCATATACTTTAATTTTCGCCATACTTACTACCTCCACTTGTATCGATTCTATATGTATCTATTTTAGAATCATGATTTATTGTGTTCAGTTGCTTTACCACCGCATCGGCCAAGCCTTTGTCTAGCAAAACCAATGACGCTCTAAATTCTTTTCCTATTGCATGGCCAAGATCTATTTTGCTACCAAAGAAGTAAAGGGGTACCTTGTAGAAAGTACACATATTGGTAAACATTTTTTTCGTATTATCTGATGCATCCGAGGCAACAATCACTAATTGTGCAGTTCCTGCCTTAACGGCTTTTTCTGTACTAAATTCACCGCTTAAAAGACTTCCTGCTTTTGTTGCTATTCCAAGATAAGAAAATACTTTCTTTTCAACAATCGGCCCAGGTTGGTTACTATCTTTTTCATAATTCAAGTCCAATCAGCTCCTTTTCTAATTCCTCATATACTTCATGAGGGATAGCCACCTTTAAAGAACGTTCTAATCCTTTACTTTTTACTGCTTTATTAAAACACTGGGATGATTTGCATAGATATGCACCTCTTCCGTTCTTTTTACCAGTAATATCGATTTGAATTTCTCCTTGTGTGGTTTTTATAATGCGTAACATTTCCTTTTTATTTTTCATCTCTCCACAGCCAATACATTGTCTCTGGGGAGTCTTTTTTGTATTATTCATTTCACTCCCTCCCTTCCATACGCTACATGTAATAAGGTTACAAATATTATATCGGTATTTTATATATCTATTTTGTATATTATCTATTTAATGTGCATCTTAATTAGTATTCTTGTTCTGCTTGTGATTCACTCTTTATATCTATTTTATAGCCAGTTAATCTAGCCGCTAATCTAGCATTTTGACCTTCTTTACCAATAGCTAAAGATAATTGATAATCTGGAACTATTACACGAGCACTTTTTTCACTTGGATCAACAGAAACAAATACAACTTTTGCTGGACTTAAAGCATTCTCAATTAATATTGCTGGGTCTTCATTCCATTCAATAATATCAATCTTTTCTCCGCGTAATTCATTTACAATTGCATTTACTCTTGCACCATTAATACCAACGCATGCTCCTACTGGATCAACATCTGGATTGTTTGAATAAACAGCCATCTTTGTTCTTGAGCCTGCTTCTCTTGATATACTTTTGATTTCTACTGTACCATCTTTTACTTCTGTAACTTCAGCTTCGAATAATCTTTTCACTAATTCAGGATGTGTTCTAGATACGGTTATTCTTGGTCCTTTTGTTGTATCCTTAACTTCTAATACGTATAATTTAATACGTTCTGTTGGTCTAAAATACTCTGTTCTTACCTGTTCATTTTCAGTAAGTACAGCATCTACTTTACCTAAATTAATGCTTACATTATTTCCAGAGTAACGTTGTACAATACCTGTTACAATATCTTTTTCTTTACTGTAATATTGACTAAATAATACTTTTCTTTCTTCTTCACGAATTTTTTGCACTACAACCTGTTTAGCTTTTTGTGCAGCAATTCTCCCAAAGTTCTTTGGAGTTACTTCAACATTAACAATATCACCAATTTCGTTTCTTGGGAATTTAAGTCTTGCTTCTACAACATCAATCTGAAGTACAGGATCAGTTACTTCCTCTACAATTTCACGTTCAGCATATACATTAACAGCACCATTATCTCTATTAATGCTAACTTTTATATTATCAGCTTTACCAAAGTGATTCTTACAAGCAGCAACTAAAGAATTTTCCATAGCTTCTAATAATATCTCTTTGCTAATATCTTTTTCCTTTTCAATTTGGTTTAATGCATCAATTAACTCTTTATTACCATTCATTTTCTGTTGATCCTCCTCAAATTTTATAAATATAGTTATATATTTCTTTAAAAATCAAATGCCAAACGAACAATTGCAATATTGGAGCGTGACACATTAATTGTACTTTCGTCTTCTAATTCGATTGTTAGAGTTTCATCATCATAAGCTACTAAGAGGCCTACGATTTCTTTTTGTTTGTCAATTGCTTTATATAATTTTATTTCATCTTCTTTATCAATACTTCTTTGGAAGTCTTTTTCTTTCTTTAATTGTCTACCAAGTCCTGGTGAACTAACCTCTAATATATATGAATCTGGTATGAAATCATTTTCGTCTAACAAGTCACTAAGCGCTCTACTAACTAATTCGCAATCATCTACGCTTATTCCCCCATCCTTGTCAATATATGCACGTAAATACCAGTTACCACCCTCTTTTACATACTCAACATCAACTAGTTCAAAATTATTTTCTTCTATTAAAGGCAATAAAAGTTGTTCTGTCTTTAACTCATACTCTTCTCTCTTTGTCATATCTTACCTCTTTCTGTACAAAACTAAATGCTCATTTATAAAACGCATACGAAATAAGTGTAGTACTCTTTGCACAAACATAAAGAGTGGACTTGCGTCCACTCTCAATCACTAATCATATCCTTACATTACATTAGTATATCACTCTTTTATGTGTATTGCAAGGTTTATTTAATATTTTCCCATTTCTAGAAGGTTGAATCTTTTCGAAACGTTTTAAAAGTATTCCTAAGTAATATTCTTCCTAGTTATATTTTTTATTATACAAAGATTCAAAATATATTAAAAGATAGCAATTATATTTACTATCTCTTTGCCAATTCTTTTGTAATATCTGACCAATCTAAATTACATTCTGCCATTAGAACCATAAGGTGATACATAAAATCTGAAATTTCATATTTTAATTCCTCTGGATCCTGATTTTTTGCAGCAATAATAATTTCTGTGGCTTCTTCTCCACATTTTTTTAATATCTTATCAATCCCCTTATCAAATAGATAATTGGTATAGGAACCCTCCTTGGGATTTTCCTTCCTATCCTTTATAATATCATATACTCTATTTAAAACGGTCAATGGATTGGTATCATCATATTCTTTTTTAATAAGATTTGTATAAAAGCAACTTCTATTACCTGTATGACAAGCAGCACCAATTTGCCTTACTTTAGCTAGTAGTGTATCTTTATCACAATCGATATCAAGTGATTTTACATACTGATAATGAGAGGAAGTATCTCCCTTAATCCATAATTCATTTCTACTTCTACTATAATATGTCATAAGGCCGCTCTTTATCGTTGTCTCAAATGCTTCTTTATTCATATAAGCTAACATTAAAACTTCACCTGTTTTATAATCCTCAGTTATTACAGGTATTAATCCATCAGAATTCAATTTAAACTCTTTAAAGTCTAACTTACTTGTTAGAGTATTAACTTCAATATCTAACTCCTTCAAAGAATTCTTAATATTCATTATGTTTTCATTACTATCAAAACTACAAATTACACCATCTGCTTTACTCTCTTGTAAGCAGTATGTGATATCTTTAAGGCTATTTTGTTCATGTATAAGAATTTGTATGTTATTATTAAAAAAAGATTTGTTAATACATTCCTTATAGCTATTATTTGGAAGAATAATTCCGTGTAGATTAACATCCACTAAATTCATTGTATTACTAACAGATTGTATGTCACCTTCACTTAAATCAAGTATAATTCTATTAGGAAATCTCTTTGAGCCTTCAATTATTACTTCTTTATCCTCTAAAGATGTGTAATTTATAACACAGTATTTTGCACCTGTATATAATGCTTTTTTTATATCTTCAAATCGTTTAACATATGTACCTATCAATACTGGTATATCAATATTTTTTATCAATATCTTTATGTCATCGAGAAATTCATCCCTTGATATTTCATTCTTAGTACCATTATATACATATAGTTCATCTACACCATTTTTATCAATTTGACTCCCATATGATAAAATATTGTCCCTATTCTTATCATCACAATTTAGATATGATATAATTTTCTTATACATATTGCTCCTATCTACGTACATTACGCTTATATATAAAAAACAATTAATTTTATATGTATCTCCACGTTATAAACTTTATATACTTCCCTTAGTTGAAAGAACATCAACTATCCGTTCATCATATTGAATTGCCTCATCTAAGGCTTTTGCAAATGCTTTAAAAATTGCCTCAATTATATGATGATTATTATTTCCATGCAATACTTTTATATGAAGATTCATACCTGCTCCATAAGAGATTGCATAAAAAAATTCTTTTACTAATTCTGTCTCTAAGTATCCAACTTTTTCTGTAGTGAATTCAACATCATATACAAAATAGGGTCTTCCAGACAAATCTATAGCGCAAAGTACTAATACATCATCCATTGGGAGCATAAAACTTCCATAACGTTTGATTCCTTTTTTCTCACCTAATGCTTCTTTTATTCCTTGCCCCAATACAATTCCAGTATCTTCAACGGTATGGTGTGAATCTACAAATAAATCACCCTTCACACTTAATATTAAATCAAAGAAACCATGCCTTGAAAAACTCTCTAGCATATGATCAAAAAAACCAATCCCTGTTTCAATCTGAGAATTGCCACTACCATCCAAATTTATTTCAAGACTAATATCAGTTTCTTTCGTCTTTCTAACAATTTCACTTGTTCGTTTCATATTTTACCCCCATTTACTCAGAAAATCTAACTGCAATGGAATTTGCATGAGCAGTTAAACCTTCTCCTTTAGCAAATTCAATAACATCTTTATAAATAGGCTCTAATGCTTCCTTCGAGTATGAAATAATACTTGATTTTTTAATGAAGTCATCCACACTTAGCGGTGAAAAGAATTTAGCTGTTCCATTGGTAGGCAACACATGATTAGGACCTGCATAATAATCTCCTAGTGGTTCACTACTATATTCACCCAAAAAGATAGCACCGGCATTATGTATTTTTGTCATAACGCCAAATGGATCTTTCGTTAATATTTCAAGATGTTCTGAGGCAATGTCATTTACAGCATCAATAGCTTCACTTAAATTATTGGCCACTAATATATATCCATAATTATCTAGGGATTTCTGTATGATTTCTTTTCTATCTAATATTTTCATAAAATTATCAACTTCTTCGGATACCTTTTCCGCTATATCAAGGCTTGTTGTAATTAAGATTGAAGAAGCTAGCTCATCATGTTCTGCTTGAGATAAAAGATCTGCTGCTATAAATCTAGGATTAGCGGTCTCATCCGCTAGTATTAATATCTCACTTGGCCCTGCGATGGAATCTATACTAACATGACCATATACAGCTTTTTTGGCCAGAGCCACATAGATGTTTCCTGGCCCAACAATTTTATCAACTTTTGGGATCACCTTAGTTCCAAAAGCTAAAGCTGCTATACTTTGAGCGCCACCGACTTTGTATATTTCAGTAACACCAGCGATACTTGCAGCTATTAGCGTATTCGGATTTACTTTGCCATCTTTATTTGGAGGTGTTACCATAATGATATTTTTAACACCAGCAACTTTAGCCGGAATCACATTCATTAATACGGATGATGGGTATGCTGCTTTTCCACCTGGCACATATACACCAACCGATTGTATTGCTGATACTTTTTGACCTAGTATAATGCCATTTGGCTCACTATCAAACCAACTATATTGTTTTTGTTTGTTATGATACTCTCTAATATTAAATGCAGCCTTCTTAATAACTTCAATAAATTTTGGTTCTACTAAGGAGTAAGCTTCTTCTATTTCCTCATTGGTGATTTTTATTGTACTTTCATCCAGAATTGCACCATCAAACATTCTAGTATATTCAAATAATGAGGCATCACCTTTTGTTTTTACTTCTTCAATGATATGATTAACCGTAGTTGTATATTCTTCATATTGATTTGGGCTTCTTTTTAATAAATTACTTAATAGATCATTTTTAGTCTTATTGTCCAATGGAATAATCTTCATAGGTACCACCTTTCATGAATCATAATATTAGGTTACTGCAATTCGCTAATTTAACTTCTTTAATCTTTTATGTCCATAACATTTCTTAAATCCCTTATAATTTTAGATATTCTTTCGTTTTCCATTTTCATACTAACTTGATTTACTATAACTCTAGCGGATAATGGGCAAATTTCTTCTAATATTTCTAATCCATTTTCCTTTAGAGTAGAACCCGTCTCAACGATGTCAACAATTACTTCTGAAAGTCCAACAATTGGAGCTAACTCAATGGAACCATTTAATTTAATTATTTCAACTGTTTGATGTTTTTTATTATAAAAATAGTCTTTCGCAATATTTGGATACTTAGTAGCAACTCGAATTAGCGCACCATGTTGTAATAATTCTTTAGCAGAACTAGGTCCAGCTACACACATACGACATTTGCCAAGGCCTAAATCTAAAACCTCATATAATTTTCTGCTTTCTTCAAGAATAGTGTCTCTTCCTACAACGCCAATGTCTGCTGCTCCATACTCAACATAAGTTGGTACATCGGAAGCTTTTGATAAGAAGATTTTTATTTTCTGTTCTTCATTCACAAATATGAGTTTTCTAGTGTTTTTATCTTTCATTTCATCTTGATTATAACCAATTTGTTCTAGTAGCTTTAATGTATCCTCTGCTAATCTTCCTTTTGCTAGTGCAAAGGTTAGGTACCTCATACCCATCACTCCTATCTGCGCTAAAATTATTAAAAGAAATCTTTAATATTTGCTATGTTTATCTCACCTGTCTGGCAATTAATAACTTCAATAATATCATTAGTTTTATAATATAAAATTCCTCCAATACAGAATCTGTTTCCATATGAAATATAATCATTAACCGAAAGTTTAGAATCATATTTTAATAGTTCAATATTCATCTCCGACTTTCGAAAATGATTCGCTAACGTTATTGCATCATATACTAATGATTCTTCATACAAAAGTAGTGTATTTACACTTTCAATTTCTTTTTTAACCTTCTGTCTTGATAATGCTATCATTAATGGATCTACCAAAATAGCTAAACCAATAGCAGAAGCTTTTTTACCGAATTGCTCCACTAGATTATCGTATCTACCGCCACCTGCTATTACATCTCCACTCCCATATGTATATACATTAAAAATTATTCCAGTATAATAGTTGTATTTATTTAGCATACCTAAATCAAAAGTCACATATTTTTCAAGCCCATACATTTTTAGGATATTATAAATACCTTCTAGGCGATTTATTGCTTCTAAAGCTCTCTCATTGGACGTTAAAGTTTTGGCCAAAGTCAATTTGTCTTGCGTTCCAAATAAGTTTGGCAGTGCTAAAAAAACTTTCTTTAAAGAATCGGATATACTTTTCTTTACTACTAGATCTTCAACTCCAAAGAAATTTTTACTCTCAATTAATATTCTTAATTGATTCTCTTCTTCTTTTGTAAAACCTGCTTCACAGACTAAGCTACGAAAAAAATCTGCTTCTCCGATTTCCACCTGAAATTCTTTTAATCCTGAGTTTAATAAGCATTCTATGGTAATTGCTATGATTTGAGCATCTGCATCAACGGAGCTATCATTAATTAATTCTGCTCCAATTTGAGTACATTCCTTTAATTTCCCTTGGTAACTGGTATTATTTATAAATATATTACCCATATAGCATAAACGAACTGGTAATGTTTCCTCTTTGTAATACTTTGCAACACACCTTGCAATGGAAGGTGTAATATCCGGTCGTAATACTAGGGTATTTCCTTCTCTATCAAAGAATTTATACATATTCTTTGATTCAGTTGTACCTCTTTCCTGATTAAAAATATCAAAGAACTCAAAAGATGGAGTCTGTATATCTTTAAAACCATGCAATTTCATTACTTTATGTATATTGTTTTGTAACATTAATTTTGTTTCACATTCATCACTATATATATCTCTTACCCCTTCAGGTGTATGCAATAATTTTTCTATCATATACTTACCCTTTCTTGACTTATCCGCCTTCTTTATATGTTTACTTATTTATTTAATTATATAATTATTTATATATCTATCAATTTATTTGCTTTATCATATTGCAGTGGTAATGAAGTAGCATGCTAATTCAAATATTATAGTACACTACATTCTTAATGTCAACTACGCTATGTATATTAAAATAGTTTAATATTTGTTCTTCTTTTTAATATTTCTTTAGACTTAACCATATTTACTACTTCTCTTAACTATAATATATTTTTTTTAATTATTATTTTCTACTTCTTTTAAATCATCTCTTCTTTCAACATCTTCAGCTAATTTTTCAAGATACCTCACATATACATTATTAGAAAATGAAATCACACCGTTTTCATCTAGTTCATCAAAACGAAAACTTTTCCTTCCACCATTCTTAGCACGTTGCCAGAATTCATTGAGCTTTTCAAAAGTTAAATAATAAAAGATATTTTTGTGTGTATAATAAATCAACAGGAAAGCAATGCCTCCCTGTTCCTCAAAATCCTTCATAAAATTTACTTGATGCTCATGAACATTTTGTAAGGAAAATGTATCAACTGCACATTCTTTTGCGTCAAAACAAACTGGAATTCCTTGAACTACACCAATATAGTCGACTGTACTCTTTTCTTCAAAATATGCAAGCGTAATATGACGTTTTTCCTTATCAAACTTAGTAGGAGTTATTGGTGTTGGTATCTTTTGTATGAGAGCTAATTTTTTCTCTCGGTACTTCGTATTTGTTAAGTTAATTATATCTTCAAGAGCAGAACCTCTTAAACCTCTCGAATTCCAAGATGGCATATTATTCCTCCTTCTTTCTAGAACAATTGATTTTCTATGGTTTTAAATAACAAAGGTACATCTCCTATGATTTGTTTATTTGATAAATTAGTCAATTCACCGATAATCTTAGGGAATTTTATCTCATAGGAATGTAATAATTGATGATTTAGTCCAAAAAGGAGCTTCATATTCTGATTACACTTTTTATCACCATACTTACTATCACCAATGATTGGGTGACCAATGCTACTTAGATGAGCACGAATTTGATGTGTTTTACCAGTGATTAATTTAACTTTTAATAGGGTATATACCTCGTTGTATTTCATAGGTTCATACTCTGTTTGTATAAAATCACTATCAATAGTTTTAGATTTACTTATGGTTACTTGATTTGTCTTCTCATTTTTTATTAAAAAACCTTCAATCTTTTGAGGTTTCATTATTTTTCCTTTTACAATGCATAGATAATACTTATCTAAATTTCTATCACGGAATAATTCAGCCATTGTTTGTAACCCTATTAAAGTTTTACCTGCAACTACAAGTCCGCTAGTATTTCTATCTAATCTATTACATATGGAGGGTTTAAATGTTTGAAGTTCTTCTTCCTTTATAGCCTTTGTTTGTAATAAATAAGATATAATATGTTCCACAAGAGAAATATCCTCTGGAACTGACTTTTGAGATAGCAAACCTGCAGGCTTATTTATTATTAATATATTATTATCCTCATAAACAACATCTAAATTGTTTTCTACAACTGTAGTCTGATACGCTTCACTAAAATTAACTATAGTCTCATCGGATAAGAATAATTTTATTTCATCATTTTGCTCTGTTTTTTCATTACCTTCTGCTTTTTTACCATTTAAGGTTATGTTCTTCTTACGCAACATTTTGTATATAAAGCTTTTTGGAGCTTTGTTTAAGTATTTTAGTAAAAGTTTATCCAAGCGTTGTCCAGCTTCATTTTTATCTACGATTATTATTTTCATTTATATTACGCCTCTCAAAACATTTATTTATATTAAATTAATAACTAGGGACCGTTCTAATTTATAAAAGTTCAAAATAATTATTAATATAAAAATCTGCTATTTCTTTTTTTGTCTCTGTTACTTCTTTGGAAAAATCATCATATATAGCAC
>JAEWHU010000077.1 GCA_023387635.1 Bacillota bacterium | reverse complement strand
AACATAGGTAGTACCATTGAAATTACTATAAATCCAATTACTATTGCCATAGCAACAATCATTAGTGGTTCTATCATAGTTGTTAGTTTCTGAAGTACAGCTTCCAGTTCATCATCGTAAAAACTAGCTGTTTTATCTAATATTTGTTCTAAAGACCCGGACTCTTCACCTATTTGAATCATTGATATAACCATAGGTGGAAATACATAAATATCTTTAATTGCTTTATATAGACTCGTTCCTTTTCTTACTTCCTCCTTTGCCCTATTTATTCCATTTCCAACTACTTTGTTTCCTACTATATTTGAAACAATTTCTAATGATTGTAAAAGAGGCACTCCACTGGCTGACAAAGTGGCTAATGTTCTTGTAAATCTGGAAGTAATTATTTTTTCTGTTGTTCCCTTTAATATTGGAAGCTTCAGTTGAAGCTTATCTAAAAATAATCTATATTGATGGGTTTTATCAATTTGGTACAGAACAAAGACAAGAATAATAAATAGGCCTATTAACAAATACCAATATTGTTGTAGAAAGTTACTCATAGAAAGTAATATTCTTGTAGGTGTAGGTAGCGGCGCTCCACTATCTTCAAACATTTCTATAAATGTAGGCATAACAAAGGTTAGCAAAAATATTACTACTACCATAGAGACTATACTTAATATGATGGGGTATACCATAGCATTTTTAATTTTATTATTTATTTTAA
Organism: Bacillota bacterium; assembly: GCA_023387635.1. Lineage (GTDB taxonomy): Bacteria > Bacillota > Clostridia > Lachnospirales > Lachnospiraceae > Anaerocolumna. The sequence continues at coordinate 3,013 of JAEWHU010000077.1, read as the reverse complement.
ACTCCTTTTCATAGTGGGTGGCCATTCTATCCATTATATTATCTAAATTACCACTAACCTCACCGGCTTCAACCATATTAATTAGAAGGTCGGGAAATATACTTTTTTGTTTTTTTAAAGCTTCAGAAAAAGAGAATCCTTTCTGTACAGTTTCGTAAACTTGTCCAATTACTTGTTTTAGTTTCTTGTTACCGGTTTGTTGATGCAAAATCTCCAAACAATTAATTAGTGTTACGCCTGCATTTAGCATAGTATAAAGTTGACGACAAAAGACTGCTATATCCTTGGTATTAACTTTAGAAAAAATTTGAATATCTCTTATGTCTTTTTTATTCTCAGTTTCTTGGATATGAACAGGAAAATATTTGTTTTTCCGTAGCATTCGTACTACTTCTTCTTCGCTTCTAGCATTATGAGTACCCTCTAAGGCTTTCCCTTGGTTTGTAATTGCCTTGTACTTATATGTGGGCATAGCTAATTCCTCTCCTTGTATCTATGACTCTGCTTCAGTTATGTAATTGTCCTTGATTTAATTCTAGCTTTAATACTTATTACAAAAGGTCTATATTTTTGCTTCTAGTCTACACTGTAGGTTACTCTTAATAACTCTTCGATAGTTGTAACACCCTTTTTTACTAGCTCTATACAATTCTCTCTTAAGGAAATCATATTTTGTTTTTTAGCCTCTTCTCTGATGATGTCTATACTGGCGCCTTTATCTATTAACACTCTTATCTCTTTATTGATATACATTATTTCGTGGATAGCAGTTCTACCCTTATATCCCGTATCATTACACGAATTGCAGCCTTGTCCCTTACATACAGTTACTTCAGCTGTATCATCAACTTGCAAAACTTTCTTTTCTAATTCATCTGCAGCACAACTAATTTTACAGTTTTCGCATACTTTTTTAATTAATCTTTGAGCAACTATTCCAACTACAGATGATGAAACCAAATAGGGTTCTATCCCCATATCTATAATCCTCATAATTGAAGAAGCAGTATCATTCGTATGCAATGTACTTAAAACCAAGTGACCAGTAATTGCGGCTCTAATGGCAATTTGTGCAGTTTCTGAATCTCGAATCTCTCCTATCATTATAATATCAGGGTCTTGCCTTAAAATTGATCTTAATCCATTGGCAAAGGTTAGACCTGCTTTATTATTTACTTGAACTTGATTTATGCCATCCATTTGGTACTCAACTGGATCTTCTACGGTAATGATGTTTTTATTCACTTGGTTTAATTCCTTGAGAGCTGCATATAATGTGGTGCTTTTACCGCTTCCAGTTGGACCGACTATCCAAATAATTCCACTTGGATTTTTCATTATTTTATCAAAAATAATTGTATTCTCCTCCGTAAAACCAAGTTCTGATTTTGAAAGTAAAAAATTACTTCTATTCAATAGACGAATAACTATTTTTTCACCATGAACCGTTGGTAAAACTGATACTCTCAAATCAATTTCATTACCTTCCATGTTAACTTCCACCCTGCCATCCTGAGGCAACCTTTTTTCGGCTATATCCATTTTACTAATAATCTTAATTCTAGTAACAATCGCAGAATGAGTAGTTTTTGAAGGCGTCATGATCTCCTGAAGATCTCCATCTATTCTAAATCTTACTCTTATAACTCTTTCAAATGGTTCTATATGTATATCACTTGCATTCATCTGAACTGCTTGTTTAATTATTGAGTTAACCAATTTTACTACAGGAGCATTATTAATTTCTTTTAAAATTTCTTTATCGATATCTTCTATGTTATCTACCTGGTAATTTTTTTTAAATTCCGCTAAAGCCTTTTCTGCACTTCCTGTTTCATAATATTGATCTATAGCATTCAATATCCCATGACTACTTGCAATTACTGGTTCTACATCAAGCCCTGTTGTGATCTTTACATCATCTATTGCAAATATATTCAGTGGATCCGCCATAGCCACAATAAGTTTTCCTCTTTCCTTACGAACAGGAATCAAAGCATTCCTTCTAGCAAGATTCTCACTGATTAATCTAGGTATTTCTGGATCGATAAAATATTTGTCTAAATCCATATGAGGTATACCTAACTGTAATTCTAATACCTCAATAATTTGTCTTTCACTTACTATTCCTTCATCTATTAAAATTTCTCCTATTTTTCTACCAGTAGATATCTGAGTTTTTAATATGTGATTTAACTGGTCATTGGTGATTAATCCACTTTCAACTAATAAATCTCCCAACCTCTTTGTTTTAATATTCATAATAATCCCTCTTTTAAAAAGTATATAAAAAGAGCTAACTACATATTGAATAAATATATAGTTAGCTGCTTACACTGCTACATCCATACAGTATAAGCGTCTATATATATATATCTGTATTTCTTCTGCAATATTATTAAGTTTAGGTCCTTAGAACTAATGTAGTTATATATTGTAGTGCTTTAATACTAATATCCCAATTTAAAATAGATATTCTACGCGTTCTTTAAAATTCCTGCAAAAAAATACAATATTTTCCTAAATTTTACCTAATAGTTTATAGATTTTTTGGGAGGTTCAGTTTCATTTCTTCAAACTCCAACATTTTTCCCGTCCATATATGAAATGCTAAAATTGCCTGACCGATGAGCATATCTAATCCATTATAAGTTCTACATCCTTCATTTTTACCCATTTTAAGAAATTCAGTTTCACTTGGTTGATATATTAAATCACAAACAATTATATTTTTATTAAAATTCAATCTGTCTTCAAATGGGATTAAGTTTTTTTCTTCCCCCATCCCTACCGGTGTACAATTTACCAATATATCTATATTTGTTAAATCGAGCTGGTTTGGCGTAATTACATCTGTAACTGTGCCTATAAAATCTTGTCTTTTGTTATGAACGATATGATATATTTCTTCAGCCTTTTCAATATTTCTATTGCATATAATAACTTTGCAGTTCGCCTTTAAACATAGTGAAATAACGATACTCCTTGCAGCTCCTCCAGCTCCTAATATACA
>JAEWHU010000069.1 GCA_023387635.1 Bacillota bacterium | reverse complement strand
TATAGGTCATAATTTTTTTCATAATAATTTCCATATTATTCGTTATTAGTTCTGATTTCAAGGCGTTTTACTCAAGCGGTTCTTCAGAGTGCTTAACTGGTCTTTTATCAATATATTTCCTTAATTTAGTGTTCTTCATTTGCGTAATGGATCAATATAATGGGGATTACCTGGATAGCAGGAGGTCCCTATTTTGCTTTAGTAGGAGCATATTCCTTTGAAGGAGCATTCTCCTTTGAAGGAGAAGTACCCATTACTTTTACATAAGCCCTGTAAAAATTAGAATAGTCTTTAAAACCAGATAAATTAGCGGCTTCCATAGAGGAATGTCCACTTAATAATAATTGCTTGGCATAAATAACTCTTTTATGTAATAAGTAGTCATAAACTGTAGTACCAGTAGCTTTTTTAAAGGTTCTATTTAAATAATGTTTGCTAATAAAAAACTTACTTGATATTGAGTCAAGAGTAATATTTTCATGTAAATGATTATTTAGATAGTCAATAATGTTTATTATGGTATCTGAAATAGGTTTGCTAATATCCATTGGTTGTATGGATTGACACATTATTGTAATTGTGGCAAGTAAAGATTCAAGATAAATAGGATATAAAGAACGAAACAATTCGTCTGGCTGATTTACACAGTTATCAAAAGCTTCAAATAATGTATCTAATCTGTAATCTTTGGTATTTTCATAATATACTTCTCTTTCTGTATTGATTATATTGTTAGGAAAAGGGGAAAGAAGTAGATTTCTTTGGTTGTAGTTTAATAAGTCAGAATTAAAATGTAGAGTATACCGTTCGTAAGGCTTACTTGAATTGACTCTTACTCCATGAAAGGAATGGGGGGATAGTAATAGTAAGCTATAAGGTTTTGGACGATAGGTTTTACCTTCCACAAGATAATCCACATCGCCTTCAATGAAATAGTAGATTTCATAGTCATCGTGAAAATGAGTTTGATATTCTTTGTTTACTTCATAAGTAATGTTATGGCTATAATTAATCATATTATTTTTTGTATTAGATAATAGAGTCATATCATTGTTACCTTTCTAATAAAGTTTTGGTAAGAGTCTTATGCTTTTTTATATGATTATTATACCATAAAAGGGTTATATTAACAATGTTTGGTGTTAGTTAAACAATGGTAATTGCATATAAGTAATATATAATAAAGATATAAAATAGATAAGGAGAAGGAAATCTATGAAATTAGGGGCACAACTATATACAATTAAAACTTATACTCAAACCGTGAAAGATTTTGAATATTCAATGAGTCAAATAGCACATATGGGATATAAAACGGTACAATTATCAGGAATTGGAGCGAGTATAACTCCTGAGGTTGCTAAAGAAATTTGTGATAAGTATGGACTTCAGATTGTAATAACGCATAACGATGCAAATCGAATCTTATATGATACTGAAAAGTTGATTCGCGATCACGAGATAATGAATTGTAAATACATAGGACTTGGTGGTATGCCTGAAAAATACCGTAGTGGGGAATGGATTCATCGTTTTTACGATGATTACAAAGAAGTAGTTAATAAGATTAAGGATGCTGGTATGTTATTTATGTATCATAATCATCAATTTGAATTTGAAAAATATAATGGGAAGTTTTTAATGGATTATATATTATCTGATTTTAGTAAAGATGAACTTGGAGTTACATTGGACACCTATTGGTTACAGTATGCAGGGGTTGATGTATGCGAATGGCTATATAAGTTAAAAGATAGAATTCCATGTGTACATTTAAAAGATATGGAAGTTGTAAAGAATGAAGTGGTAATGGCACCTGTTTTGGAAGGTAATATGAATTTTAAAAAGATTATTAAAACCTTAGAAGACACAAATTGTGAGTATATGTTAGTGGAACAAGACATTTGTAGGGAAAATCCGTTTACATGCTTAAGCAAAAGTTACAATAATTTAGTAGAATTAGGTTACCGTTAATATTGAGAGGAGTTTATTATGGAAATGATTAGGATTGGCATAATAGGCATTGGAAATATGGGCACGACCCATAGCAAGAATATTGTGGAAGGATTAGTTCCTAGAATGGAATTAACTGCAATAGCAGATCTGAAAGAAGAACGTAGAACTTGGGCTTCTGAGAATCTAAAAAAAGATATTGTAATCTTTGATAATGCAGAGGAATTAATAAACAGTGGGGTATGTGATGCTGTTGTTATTGCAACACCACACTATTCACATCCAAGGCTTGTAATTATGGCATTAAATGCTGGATTACATGTAATATGTGAAAAACCAGCGGGTGTTTATACGAAAGATGTAAGAAAAATGAACGAAGTTGCAAAAGAGAATGATAAGGTTTTTGCTATGATGTTTAATCAAAGAACTAATCACATTTATCGTAAAATGCATGAATTAGTACATAGTGGAGTTTACGGAAAGATAAAAAGAGTAAACTTAATTATAACAGATTGGTATCGTTCACAAGCATACTATGATTCAGGCGGATGGAGAGCTACTTGGGATGGAGAAGGCGGTGGAGTTTTATTAAATCAATGTCCTCATAATCTAGATTTATTACAATGGATCTGTGGAATGCCAGAAAAAATTCAAGCTTTTTGTCATTATGGTAAATGGCATAATATTGAAGTGGAAGATGATGTAACAGCTTATATGGAATTTCCAAATGGTGCAACAGGAGTATTTGTAACCTCTACAGCAGATGCCCCTGGAACGAATCGATTTGAAATAACCCTAGAAAAGGCACGGATTATATCAGAAAATAATAAGTTACAAGTCTATGAACTTGAAATGAATGAACGAGAACATTGCTTTACAACAACAGAAGGTTTTAGAGGACCAGATGGCTCTTATGTAGAAATAGAAACAGACGGTGAAAATCTACAGCATATAGGTGTTTTTCGCAGTTTTGTAGGTAATATATTAGATGGTACTCCTCTAGTAGCAAGAGGAGAGGAGGGGATCAATGGTTTATTATTATCCAATGCTATGCATTTATCTAGCTGGACTAATAATCCTGTTTCAATACCCTTTGATGAGGAGTTATTTTTGGATTTATTAAATGATAGAAGAAAAAAGTCAATAAAAAAGGAAGAAGCTAAGGAAGTGGTATTTAAAACAGAGGGAACATATTAAAGGATAATTTGTATTGTAAAATTAAGATTTTTTACAGGCTAGATTGGAGATTATTATGAGAGTAGGCATTGTTGGGTGTGGTGGTATAGCACAGGTACATGGATTATGTATTAGTAAACTAAATGATGTGAGTATTACTTGCTTTTGTGATATTAAAATTGAACGTGCAAAAAAGATGCAAGATGTGTATGGGGGGAATGTGTATGATTCACTTACATCTATGCTTCTGAATGAACAAATAGATGTATTACATATATGTACACCTCACTATCTTCATGTACCTATGGCATTAGAAGCGTTAAAGAAACATATTCATGTATTTATGGAGAAACCACCGGTTATAAATAGGGAGGAATATAAATTACTTATAGAAGGTTCATGGGACACGTATTTAGGATTTTGCTTTCAAAATAGATATAACCCAAGTGTTATTAAAGTGAAAGAGATGATAGAGGAAGGGATTACAGGAAAAGTACTTGGTGTTAGAGGAATCGTTTCATGGTCTAGGGATGAATCCTATTATACTAATAGTGATTGGAGAGGTAATCTTTCTATGGAGGGTGGAGGCGTATTGATTAATCAAACCATTCATACTCTTGATTTAATGCACTATTTTATGAATGGAAGAATAAAATCTGTAGACGCAATTATGACTAATCACCACCTAAAAGGAGTTATTGATGTAGAAGATACCATGTCAATATATATTTCTTATGAAGAAGGAAGTGGTAGTTTCTATGGGACTAATTCTTATATCGAAAGCGTGCCACCATTAATAGAGCTTGAATGTGAAAATATGAGAATTCGCATAGAGGAACTAAACGTTACTTGTTATTACAAGGATGGGAGGACTATTACCCTAGATATTATACATAAAGAAGGATATGGTAAGGATTATTGGGGTGCAGGACATCTTGATTGTATTCATGATTTTTATGATTGTATAAATAATAAAAAAACTTTTAAACAAGATCTAGAAGGGGTTAAAGATACCATATTCTTAATGCTAGATGCATATGAATCTGCTAGAAATCATATAGAAGTGAAATATAATGATGAATAGATAAACTATAAAGAATAGTTAAGCAATATTAAGAAGGATTGATATGGTAAATTTAATAAGAAGATAAAATCAATATAAAAGAGAGATTAATAATATATAGCTTAGAATGGATTAATGTTTACCTATAAAGCAGTCAAGAAAAGAGGAAAATATGTTACATAAATGTATTATAACAGGATTTGCAGATGAAATAGATAAAAGTGTTAGTAATCAGATAGAGGTTTTAAAAACCATTGGTCAAAATTATGTAGAATTTCGTAGTGGAGATGGCAAAGGGATTGGAGAATATACTCTAGAAGAGGGAAGAAAGCTTAAAAAAACTTTGGACGTGGCAGGAATTAAAGTATCTGCAATTGGATCACCAATAGGTAAAATTAAAATAACAGAGGACTTTACTACCCATTTTGCATTATATAAACACATAGTAGAGTTAGCCCATATTCTAGATACAAAATACATTCGTATG
>JAEWHU010000001.1 GCA_023387635.1 Bacillota bacterium | reverse complement strand
AAAAATGGCTGCTTCAAGATCTGATGCAAGAAGAACCATCCAACAAGGTGGAGTTTCCGTAAATGATGTTAAAGTAACTGAGTTTGATAAGGTATTTACCCCATCTGATTTCGACTCTGATGGCGCTTTACTTGTTAAAAAAGGTAAAAAGGCTTATCATTGCTTTAAGGTAAATTAAAATAAATTATAAGGAGTTACTACTATGCCTTGGTGCCCAAATTGTAAAATGGAATATGCTTATGATGAAACAGTATGTGCAGATTGCAATATCCCATTAGTAGATAAAGTTCCTAAAGAATCTACTATGGTTTCATTTTTAGAAACAGATAAAGAACTACAAGCTAAAAAATTTGTAAAGTTTTTAAAATATTCTAACATTGAAGAGGCAGTATACGAATATGATAAGGCAAAAGAACTCTTTGTTGTTTATGTTAAAGACGAATCTATGAAGCAAGTTAAAAAACTGTATAAAGCTTTCTACGAAGTAGAATCAGAACAGATGCTCACGGCAGTTGACGGGGAAGTTAATAGTGGAACGTCTCTAGAGGAATTATTAGCCACTAATCCCTCCTTAGACAAAGCTAATGAAGATGATTACACAGAGGATTATGACGCTTCTTCTAATAGTCTTGAAGACATTATGGATGATTCTGGTAATGATGAGGATTATAATTCAATGTTTGATAAAGATGAGATTAAAGAAATCTATAATAAACGTAACAAAAAAATAGAAAAGCCAACAACATATGTTAAAAAAGAAGAGCAGTATAAAGATCTTATGTCATCTGCCGTTACTTTTCTTGTTGTATCTATTATGGGTATCATTATTTTGATTTTAAATATTATAGGTGTTATCAATATATTTTATGGCCTTATTCCATTAGTAGTTATGGGCGCATTATTCCTAGCATTTTTTATAATTGGTATTTCCTCACTAAAAAAAGCAAAAGTAACCAAAGGTCAAATAAGTGAAGAAAACCGAGTTACTTCTATGATAAATGACTGGTTAAGAGCTCATATCATTGATGAAGAATTAAATGAACTTACTTCTACCGCTAACTCAGAAGGGGAACGATTCTATCAAAAAATTGCAATTATGAAAGATATGGTTAATAATCAATTTGGTGAATTAGACGATGCTTATTTGGAGCATGTTCTTGAAGAATTTTATAATAATCATTTAGATTTAGAATAATTTAAAGAAGGTACATTTGACTTGTTGGTCAAATATACCTTCTTTTATTATAACAATGGACTCACTTCTCCATTGCAGAACAAGTTGAGCCTATGAAGAGCCCTCGTGCTTGCAATATATAAAAGCTTTTTGTCATCTTCAGTGCTATAATTCATGATATCAGTATCACATATTAAAACACCATCAAACTCAAGCCCTTTTGACATATAAACAGGTATGATAAATGCGCCCTGTAAATCTGACACACTCTCATTTTTTATTAACCTAATATCTATTTTGTCTTTTAAGCATTGATATAAAGATTGTGCATTTTTTTCAGTCTTACAAATTAGCCCGATTGACTGATAACCTAATTCCATACAGGAATTAACTTCTGCAATAATCATATCGATATAAGATAATTCGTCAGTGGCTACAAAGATTTTAGGTTCATCTCCTTTTCTGTTAAAGCTCTTTATATCTAGACTTTGCCCGATAAATTTGGAACTATAATTAAGAATCTCATTGGTGCAACGAAAACTTTTATCCATAGTAATAAGGGATGATTTTTTCTTCTTTAATATTTCACTAATTTGTTCATATAGTGATAAATCTTCCTGTTTTTCAAGGGTTTGGTTCATATCTCCCAAAATAGTAAATTTTGAATTTGAAAAAAGTAGTTTGAATATTTCATATTGAAGAGGGTAATAATCTTGTGCTTCATCTATAACTACTTGCTTCATGTTTTTATATTCATTATTTCCATATATTATTAAATTTAAATAAGTTAGAACAATTGCGTCATCATAAAATAAAAAGCTGGTATTTAAATTATCTAGTGTGTATTCTATTATATCTTCAATTCCATCACAAAGTTTCATGTCTTTTGTTAAGTTATAAAAATATTCTTTATCCATAAATAACTTTTTATATAGATTTAAAACATTGAGTTCTGTGAATTTCTTAATCTCATTTTTAATTAACGATTTATCTGCTTTACTAATACGTTCCTGCTTCGACTCATATAGTAGTTCAAGAATAAAATCCTCTAATTGCTTTAATTTTATTCCTATAGGAGTTTCTGTTCTACCTATTATTCTATCTCTTAGTACATCTTTGCTTACAATACATTTGCCTTTATAATAAACATCATCAAAATCCATCCATCTATAAGGTATATCTGATATAAATCGATTTAATATCTCCATAAACTCATGTGAAGTTTTGAATTCTATACTGCTTTTGATAACCTGGCGGTATTTAGTGCTTGTGATTAAATTTTCTAAAAATTGATTTCTCGATTGTATACGTTCATTTTGCAATATTGAATTAAGTATTTCTTCAAATACAATTGATTCAACATTGTTTTCTCCTAGTTCTGGTAATACATTAGATATATACTGTTCAAATAAAGTGTTAGGGGATATAATTATTATATTATTGGCAGAAAGCTTTGTAGTCAGACCCTGATACATTAGGTATGCAGCTCTATGAAGTGCAATAGAAGTTTTACCACTTCCTGCTACTCCTTGCACCATCATTAAGTCATTTTCCATATCTCTTATAACAATATCTTGTTCTTTCTGAATGGTTTCAATAATCGCTTTCATTTTAGATGAAGTATTTTGAGACAATAGTTTTCTCAAAAATTCATCTACAATTTCAACATCAGCATCAAAAAAGTATTCCAATACTCCATTTTTTATTTCATACTGGCGCTTTAGATTAACCTCTCCTGTTATCCTACCAGCAGGAGCATCATAATATACTTGCCCTGTTACAAAACGGTAAAATACACTTGCTATTGGTGACCTCCAGTCATAAACAAACATATCGTATGAATCGTCTTTTTTCAAAGATGAACGACCGATATATATTGGTTCAAATGTATCCTCACCATCAAACTTGAAGTTAATCCTAGCAAAATAAGGTGACTTAATTAAACCTTCCAACTGTAATATTTTGTTTTCTACCTCTTCATAATCTACTATTTTATCTGTAACTGGATTAGCATATTGACTTAATTCAGCAAGAGCTTCAAAACCTTCCGAAGACCAAAGATTTGATATAGAGTGTGATGTATTTTCACGTAACTCTTTTTTTGCAGAAATGATTGCTGACTTATTCGATTCATTGCGCTCTTTTGCCTGATTCAACTGCTTTTTTGCCAAAGTTATAGTTTCCTCTAATCTGTTAATTTCAAATTCTAATTCGGACTGATTATATTCCATAATGATAATCCCCTCTCATTTAGAATCGGTAGGAATTCAACTCCTAAACCGTTATTTGAGTGTTACTCAAAGAGTCTAGCATAACTCATATCAGAATAACAGACTTGTTATTCGGGACTAAATATGATACTATTAAGATAGTAAGAAAGGTGATTGCTGCGGATGCACAATCACCTTTTTGCTGATTATGGGAACTAGATAAATCAAACCGCATATTTCATTTATTCACCTAATATTTTTAAAGAGCAGGAAGGATTTATATGATCGATGATTATATTTACCTCTTAATTATTTTATTAATGGCGCAAAATTAGCATTATGTGCTTAAGAACATAAGAGAAAAAATTGGACATTTTGTGGTAGCCCAGAAGGCGCCAATGCAAGTGCAACTGTATACTCACTTGTAGAAACCGCAAAAGCCAATGGTCTGAATCCCTATAAATATTTAGAGTTTCTCTTAGCAAGATTACCAGGATCCAATGTAAAAACCAACCCCAAAGTATTAGATTTAATGATGCCTTGGGATGATCTGATTCAAAAAACATGTAAAGCTTAATATAACTATAATAGGGATATCATACCGATATCCCTATTATCATACAATACATCTATTATTGGGCGCTTACGTCTATGGTATTTAGCACTTCCCACAACATCTCTTGTATTTATTACCATTTCCACATAAGTTAGGCGCTTGGCACTGGACCATTTTTTATGTGGAAACATCTGGTTTTTTATGCTATACTGGTGTCGTTAATGGACTTAAATTTATATTTTTGAAAGTAGGGAAGAAAAATGATTGAATTAAGAAAGATTACCCACGATAATTTTGAGGCAGTGTTGAAGTTAAGCATAACAGACGAGCAGAAAGGAAATGTGGATTCCAGCATATATTGTTTGGCTAA
>JAEWHU010000253.1 GCA_023387635.1 Bacillota bacterium | reverse complement strand
TACTGTGGCTTCCCCTTCATACACTGCTCTTGAAAATGCTACCGTTCTTCTTACAGTAGTGGGAACTGAAATATCTGTCATTAGGACATCATATCCTGCTTTCACTAGTCTATATGCTATACCTGTAGCTAAATCACCAGCACCTTTTATTAATACTTTCATATTTACTCCTATTCAAACAATATTATCTTAAGATAAATTTTTCTTTATGTCATAAGTATTTCATATGTGTAAATATATCTTATTGAATAATATTTCTTTCTGATATTATTTCTTTTGAAAATCTTATTGACCTTAACTTTCCTACTCTCTATATGAACTTAGATAAATATTATTAACTCCATATTTATATAGCTTCTCTCTAATTATTAAAGCTTCTTTTTCTATTAATTCATCATCCACCTTATTTAAAAAGACTATATATTTCATATTTTTCTTAATGCCTTTCTTTAATCCATATTCACTTATTATTAAATTCACATAATCTTCTCTTGTAATAAGGTCCTCTTCTGATTTATTTAAGTATTTGGCTGCAAGCTCATATCGAAAGCAAACTTCGTTCATAGGTTTTCCTAATGCATCAAGTCCAAGGACTCCTATTACTATATTACTACCCTCTAATATTACTGGTTCCTTTTCTCCTGGCACTTTAAAGGGAAGTCTTTTTGAACCATCTGCTTCAATAATCATAGGAATATTCTTTTTCCTTAGCTGTTCTAAGAATGATGTTTCTGGTGATTTCATTTTTCCATTATCACATGGTATACCTAACCACAGTACATTTTCCTCTTCAAAGTACCTATCTACCAGTTCCATTGACTCTTCCTTACACCACGCCCATGTATCTGGCTGAAACATATGTGTAGTAGTAGTAACTAATAACTTTTTACGAATACTATCGTACTCACTGGCTAAATATTCAATGGTACTAGTTTTTCCTCCTGCTCCTACTATTGATATAACCGGTTTCGTTTCTTCTTTCAAACTAAGAATATCAATAAGAGAAGGATTGTGCACCCAACTATTCTGTGATGGTAACATTATTCTCATTTTCTTACCCATTGCATATCACACCTACCTACTTCTTTATTTCCTATCCAAATAATAGAACTCACTACAAAAATCTATAAAGCATTTTTCCAATCTACTTAATTTTTTATATTTTTCAAAAACAATATAAAGTTTTCTTGTGATCTGTTCCCCATCTGGTTCATATATTAATATTTTACCATCTTCTATGTAATCAGAAGCTGCCTTTTTTGACATGATCGATATTCCCATACCTTTACTAACGGAACGTTTTATTATTCCTTGATCATTGATTCTTGCTACTACATTAAGTTTTTTCACGTCAATGTTCATTGATTCAATAAACTTTTCTGCACTTTTCTTTGTTCCAGAACCATCTTCCCTTAATACAATAGGTTCCTTTAATAATTCAACTATAGGATTTTTCTTCTTTAGTAGTTCTTTATAACGTTCATCACCAGGAGTTACAATCACAAGTTTGTCCTCATAAAAAGGAATATAATGCAATCTACTATTTTCACTTTTCATGCCTACAAATCCAATATCCACTCTATGTTTTAGAACCTCATCTATGACGTATAGACTGTCCCCTTGATTAATTGAAAAGTAAATATTACTATTTTGCTTTTGAAAAGCTGGAATAAGCTCAGGTAATATGTATTGGGAAGGTATGGTTGACCCTGCAATTTGGATTTGCTCCGATACTTTACACTCTTTACCAAATTCTTGTTCTAAATCTTCCTTTAATTCAAGTATCTTCTTAGCATATCCATAAAGCTTTTCACCAGCACTTGTTACTTGTACTGTTTTTGTTGTACGATCTAAAAGTTTCGCATTCAGTTCCTTTTCTAACGACACAATGTGAGTGCTAATTGTTGGTTGGGTTAGATATAAACTTTTAGCCGCCCTAGAGAAACTTTGTAATTCAACTACTTTGGCAAATGCCTCTAGTTGTCTCATATCCATATTATATACCTTCTCTCAATCTTTTTACAGTATATAATATAACAGAATTCATCAATTTTATCTATAAATCTTTTTTATTTTTAGATATTTACTATATATATTTCTCAATCTTGAATTTTGTGTTATAGTAATGTATATTAATAAATGCATTTTAAATAGATAATATGACATCAATACATATAGTTAAAGTGAATATTCACCATCCACTTTCCTATTATATCTGCTATGTATGTCTAGAATTAATAAAATTATGAATAAACATGTGAATAACCATACTGCAATTATAAAACATTGCTTAATAGTTATTGACCGTATACGAAAGGATAATATATATGTCTAAAAAAAATGTACCACTTACTAGCTTAGTGAAAACTTCCGGATGTGCCGCAAAATTAGCCCCTGGAGTGCTTCACAATGTATTGACAAATCTTCCAAAATTCGATAATCCTAACTTATTAGTTGGATTTGATACAAGCGATGATGCCTGTGTTTATAAAATAAATGATTCACTTGTAGCAATACAGACGGTAGATTTCTTCCCACCAATGGTAGATGACCCTTATCTATTTGGTCAGATTGCAGCTGCTAATGCACTTAGTGATGTATATGCTATGGGCGGCTCTCCTGCAACTGCCATGAATCTTATGTGTTTTCCCTCCTGCTTAGAAATAAGTGTAATGCAAAGTATTCTAGAAGGTGGATATTCTAAAGTTATGGAAGCAGGTGCTGTTATCGCTGGCGGCCATACCATCACAGACCCTACACCAAAATATGGTCTGTGTGTAACTGGATTTGCTCATCCAAATGATATACTTACCAATAGCAATGCAAAAGAAGGAGATGTCCTAGTACTTACTAAGCCTATCGGCCTTGGTATAATGAATACTGCTGCGAAAGCACAGTTATTAGATGAAATCCAATTAAAGAAAATAACTGAGATTATGATAACACTCAATAAATATGCAAAGGAATCTATGGAGGGATTAGAAGTTCATGCATGTACCGATATTACAGGATTTAGTCTAACTGGTCATAGTTATGAGATGGCTTCTGGAAGTAATAAATCAATAGAAATTTATACAGATGCCATTCCTAAGCTTGATGAAGCTCTTGAATTTGCTGCTATGGGCATCATTCCAGAAGGTATGTATAACAATTTAGATTATCTATCAGACAAATTTACCTATATGAATAACCTACCACAAAATCTAAAAGATTTACTACTTGATCCTCAAACTTCCGGCGGATTATTAATCTCTCTGCCAGAAAAGGATGCCAAAATATTCTTATCTCGTATGGAAAAATACACTCCTTGGTCAAGAATCATTGGACAAGTAACAAACAAAAAAGATAAATCCTTACTAATATTTTAAAAATACTATCAAGTATATGATATTCTTTAACAATGGTCTTCTCTTTCCTATTTATCTAGCAAAGAGAAGACCATTATTAACATGTTATTAGCATTACATTTAACAATTGACTTACTATATATTAATTTCTTTCGCATATTTCTTTTATTGCATTAATAGCATAATCTACTTCCTCTTCTGTATTATGAAACCCAAAGGAAAAACGCACAGTACCTTTTGGGAATGTCCCCATAGTTTTATGGGCATTAGGAGCACAATGCATACCCACTCTAGTCATTATCTTATATTCACTATCCAATGTATATGCAAGAACTGCTTCATCAACTTTATCACATTGAATACTAACAACTGCTGTCCTATTTTCACATTGCTCATTGCCAATAATCTTTATTCCCTTAATGTGAGATATACCTTCAAGAAATTTTTTCGTTAATCTTAATTCCTTTTCACATATTGTATTAATACCTATTTTCTCAATATAATTTAGACCAGCATATAACCCTATGATCCCAGGAATGTTTAAGGTGCCAGCCTCAAATTTATCTGGTAAGAAATCTGGTATTTCCTCTGTGTCTGAGAAACTACCTGTCCCACCTGACACCAAAGTCGTCATCTCACCTGCCATCTCATCTGTTACAATAAATCCACCAATTCCTTGAGGTCCGAGTAGCCCTTTATGTCCTGTAAAGGTAAGTGCATCAATATGCATTTTATTCATGGATATAGGGAATACCCCAGCTGTTTGAGCCGAATCCACAATGAATTTAATTCCCTTACTATGAGCAATCTCCCCCACCTTTTTAATAGGTAATAAAGTTCCACATACATTAGAACCATGAGTCATAATGATAGCTTTTGTATTCTCCTTAATGAGCCCTTCTATAGCTTCTACATTTAATTCCCCTTCATTTGTACAAGGAATTCGGTCAAAGGATATATTCCTTTCTTTTTGCAATTGCACCAAAGGACGCATTACAGCATTATGTTCCATAGAACTAACTAGTACATGGTCACCTTCCCTAAGATATCCTTTTATAATAAAATTAAGAGCATAGGTTATATTTGCTGTAAATATTACATTCTTAACAGAGTTTGGAATCGTTCCAAAATCAAAAAATCTGCACAGTTTTTCCCTAGTTTCATATACAATTTCTGCTGTATTGTAGGCCGATTCATAACTTCCTCTATTTATATTTGTACCTTCTTGACTCATAAATTCCACCATAGCTTCTACAACACCATTTCCCTTTGGGAAAGATGTAGCTGCTTGATCAAAGTATACTCGTTCCATAATTCCTCTCTTCTACCCAATCGGCAATTTCTTAACGAAATACTATATAAAATAGGTGATTTCATTCATACCTTTTGGGGTAATTCAATCTTTAAGTAGATTCATTATAGCATAATATCCTATCCTCAGTATATAATATCAACTATTTAATCCTATTTATAGATATTTTCTATAAGTACAACCTATGAATATATATAATGAATTTCTCAGCAATACATTCATATGTTAATATATTAATGTTAATGATAAAAGTTATTATTAATACATACAGTTATATTGGAGGAAATATGGACAATAAAAAACAAGAATACTTAAATGGTATTAGAGAAACAGCGGAAGAATATTTTAGAAAAGGAGAATTCTTCTGTTCAGAATCTGTAGTAAAAACAATTAATGATGCATTAGGACAACCATATCCCGATGATGTTGTAAAACTAGCATCTGGCTTCCCTATTGGTCTTGGTAAAGCGCAATGTTTATGTGGAGCAGTTTCTGGAGGGGAGATGGCTCTTGGAATGGTATATGGTAGAGTTCATGGAGAACCTATGAATCCAAAAATGTTTGATAAGGCAAAAGGCCTTCATGATTATATTAAAGAGGAATACAAATCCTTATGTTGTAGGGTTATTACTCGCGAGTGGGCTGGTGATAATTTCATGTCCCCTGAAAGAAAAAGTCATTGCATTACTATCACCGGCAAAGTTGCAGAATGGGTTGCAAATGAACTAATGAATGATGGTGTTATTAAATTAACTGAATAATCCGGAGGGTGTTCCATGAATAAATATTTAAAGAGAATACCTATGCCAATAGTAGGTGTAATGCTTTCCTTTGCTACTTTAGGGAATTTAGTGGGGTCCTACGGGGATGTCTACAGAAATATATTAGGAGTAATAGCTGGAGCTTTATTTGTCATAACTACTTTAAAATTTATAAGCAATTTTGAAGGCTTAAAGAATGAACTAAATACTCCAATTGGAGCATCTGTCTTTCCAACATACTCTATGGCTATTATGCTTCTAGCAACTTATATTAAACCTTATCATAATATTATTGCATATGTTGTTTGGATAATAGGAATTATACTACACATTATTTTAGCACTATTCTTCACCCTTAAATATGTGAAGAATTTTAATATTAAACAAGTATTTCCTAGTTGGTTTATTGTATATGTAGGAATAGCAGTAGCTAGTGTCACAGGAAAAGCTTTTAACCAAACTACAGGTGTGTATTGTTTTTGGTTTGCTATACTTTGTTATTTGATTTTACTTTTTGTAGTTTGCAAACGAGTTTTTATTATAAAAGAAATTCCAGAACCAGCTACACCACTTATAATTATATTTGCCGCACCAGCTTCCTTATGTTTAGCAGGTTATTTAAATGTGATTGATAATAAAAATATGGGCTTATTCTGGTTTTTACTTATACTATCACAAGGTTTTTACTTATTTGCGTTAGTAAAATTAGTAACATTATTAAAGCTTAAGTTTTATCCTAGTTATACAGCATTTACCTTCCCATTAGTAATCTCAGCACTAGCTTTCAAATTAAGTGTTAATTTTATGATTGCAAAGGAAATGAGTATAGATATACTACCTCTTTTGGTAAAAGTTGAAGAAATAATTGCAGTCGTTATGGTATTATACGTATTCATAAGATACATATTACATATAGGAAAGCAAAAATAACTCATTATAATGAGGGAATATTATATCAAATATTAATACATAAGGTAACCCAGTAATTAGGTTACCTTATTATAATTCATTCCTATAATTATTTATATAATTTATTTATTTAAATTATTTCTTTAGTTATTAAATTTATTTCTTTAATTTATTTAAATTATTTCTTTAATTCCCTCATGGGTAACAATATAAATCTGATACATCTCTTTTCCTAATGGATATTTATCCATATTCTCAATTATCTCGTCATAAGTAGCATTATTTATTCGAAGAGAAATGCCACAACTAGCTGATATTTCTCTTAATATTGGACAAACCACATAAGATAGCTTTCCATCTAGATGTTTTTGTGCTGCCATTGCAGCATGTGTACTTTTAAAAGTTAATAAATAATATTCCATACGATTTCTCCTAACAAATATGTCCTACGGCATTGTAATAAATCAATACGCTTTTAGTTTAGACCATCTAAATACTTAATAAAATTCTTCTGCTCTTTTCTTAACGTGTAACCACAATGCAAATAAAACTGATGAGCATTAACTCTGTTATAACCAGATACTAAGCGAACTCCAACACATCCCTCTTCTTTTGCCCATTGTTCAATTGCTAGTAAAAGCATCTTACCAACTCCGCGTCCTTGATACCTTTCATCTACGGCTAAAGCTAATATATTCTTAAGTGGCTTGGCATAAGTA
>JAEWHU010000240.1 GCA_023387635.1 Bacillota bacterium | reverse complement strand
TAGGTGCACTGATATTAGAAGATGTCCTAAGATTAAACTTAAGATTAATATGACAATCCTCTTTGCATTTTTGGAATATGGCAAGAGTTCTTTCATTATCAATATGAGAACTCGCAAATTTAATTCTTCTTATATTAAGACTTGATTTAATAGTAAGGCAAACCATAATTAAAATTCCACTTATCCAAATTGAAAATAAAATGATAGATAAATATTTAGGTGTTCTAGAAACCGATTGTGAAAAATCTTGTAGCCAAGCTGAGTTTTGTATGACACTTGCAGAGTCAGAGATAATTTCAGTAGAGTTATTTACACCTAGGTTAGTAGACCTTAATGAAGTTACAAGATTGAATATTTTCATAGAAAATAGTTTGTTAATTGGTAAAAAAGGAGCAATTAGCAACAGGAGAGAAGAAAACCAAAGATAATATTGGCCTTTAGCAGAAAGGTGCTTTCCAAAAAATTTCTTTGTTAGCAGTATTACACAAACCAAGATACTTAGTATTATACTACATAATAGTATACGGTTTAAAAATGCGATGTACACCTAATCGACTCCTTTCTTATGCCTTCCATTCAAAATGTTTTTTAATTCATTAATATCATTATCAGATAAAATATCATTTTCAATAAAATTTAATACCATAGAATTTAGAGTGCCATTATAAAAACGATTTAAAAAGGAATTACTTTCTTGTTTGATATAATCATTTTTTTGTACTATAGGGGTATAAACAAAGACACGACTTCTTTTTTCATAGGTTATAACTTCTTTTTTTACAAGTCGCAATAACAATGTTTGAATGGTCTTTGCATTCCATGTACTTGTTTTAGCTAATTTATCGACAACCTCATTGGTACTAATAGGGGCATATTCCCATATTATTTTCATTACTTCTAGTTCAGCATCTGATATTTGTGGTAGATTCTTCATAAAAACCTCCTAAAGACTTACGTATGTAAGAATTATAGTATAAGCTATTTTTTATGTCAATTGGAATATTAATGACAACAACTTGTCAACATGTACAAGCTGTGCTTCATATATTGGTAATGTTACTACTAATAACAAATTAATATGGAGGACAGGTATGAATATGGATAATATTACACTAGAAGATTGTATTGATATGTACTATATGAAAGAATATATAACAGTGATTGAAAATGGCAAGGTTGTTGGTTTTAAAAAAGAAGGGGAACAAGATGAAATAATATAAAGAATATAATTATATAAATTATGTTATATAATAGACAAAAAACAAGTTATGCAATATTCCTATAAAAAGTGATAGAAACATGTACGACATCATATAATTCTATAACTATATTTAATAGAGTAGTATATGGATATCTATTGCCATATATTTTAGGAAGGAGTTAATATGGAGTTTCTATCTCAATTTGTTGTAATCTTAGTAGTTGGTATTTGTTTGGCGGTAGGTTATATTATTAAGCATAGTTTAAGTTTTATACCTAATAAATACATACCATTAATTCTGGGGATATTAGGGATTGTTATTAATGTTTGGATTAGTAATTGGAGTTTTACTCCTGAAATACTTTTGGGTGGATTAGCAAGTGGACTGGCAAGTACTGGAGCTTTTGAATTGGCAAGAAATATAACCTCAAAAGAGGAGAAAATCTCAAAAGCAGTAACTAATATGAAAAGTAAAAATTAATAGGTACCATATATTTATGATAAGTAAATAAATTTATAACCTAATGGGAAACAATAGATAATTTTATTGTTTCCTTTTTAGTACTATTCCTTCTTGAAATCTTGCATTGTTTGTATTATAATATATAATGCAAATAATGCAAAGATAAAAGGAGCTAAGAATGCTTATACATTTAGATTTTAAAGATGATGTACCTATCTATATGCAGATTCGTAATCAGATTGTTATGGGAATTGCTGAGGGTAAACTTTCGCCTGGTGAGAAGTTACCAACGATTCGTACTCTTGCGGAACAGTCAGGCATCAATATGATGACAGTGAATAAGGCATATCAACTACTAAAACAAGAAGGTTACATCCTTGCAGATAGGCGCAGTGGAGCCATGGTCAGTGATAGAATTCATGTCAAAAATGGATTACCAGATAGGTCAAAAGAAGGATTAAGAATTATAATTTCAGAAGCAAGGCTAAGTGGTGTTACCAAAGAGGAGTTTTTAAGATTATGTGAAGAAATGTACGAGGAAGGGGAGTAAGTGTGAAAGAAAAACACTTTCACACTGATGTTTGCGTTCTGAGAATGAATGCAAACACTCATTCTCAGAACCTGGAGGGCAAATTATGATAATAAACATTATAATGTTAATATGTATGTATCCTGTTTTACCAATTATGTACTTTATGCTAAAGAATGAATCAAAGGCAAAGAAGAATATAGTTTTAGGAGTAACATTACCATACGAGGCAAGAGATACGGATGAGGTAACTAGGATTAATAAAAAATTTCAAAAAAGTCTTGGCATTGTTTGTGGTATTTTTGGAATAATTCCATTTACTTTTTTTCTAGTTCCTTATGATTCGATAGTTGTTACCTTATATTTGTTGTGGTTAGCTGTTATAATTATTGTTCCATATATTATATATATAAAATATCACAAGAAATTAAAAACACTAAAAAAAGAAAATAGATGGGGTATAAACAGTGAAGCTTCAACTACTATTGATACAAAAGTGGCATCCATTCCTGTTAAGAAATTAAGTAAATGGTTATTTATAATTCCCACTATTATAAGTTTTTTACCATTAATAGATACCTTTCTTTATAAAATGGGAGAGGATGACAGTGGAATTCTTTTTATCATATTTGGAACAAACGCTCTCTTAACTGCTAGCTTTATATTCTTTGATAGAATCATATATAGGCAGAAATCAGAAATAGTTGGTGAAGACTCTGATATTAATATTACTTTAACAAGAGTGAGGAGATATAATTGGTCAAAAAGTTTTATCTATATGTCATGGTTAACAGGATTATTTAGTTTATTCTTTTGGATTTTCTTTGCTAAACCCTATTATTTATTGATTATGAGTGGCATTTATAGCGTAGTTTTGTTATGTTTAGTTATACGAGTTGAATTTAATACACGAAAAGTACAAGAAATAATTACAAAAGACAGTGGACGTGAATGGTATGTTGACGATGATGAATACTGGATTTATGGAATGTTTTATTATAATCCAAATGATAATCATACCATGATTAATAGTCGTATTGGAGTAAATACTACCGTTAATTTGGCAAAGCCAATTGGGAAAATATTAACCATATTTGGAATACTTACAATACTCCTTATGCCACTAATAGGTGCTTTTACAATTGTAGAAGAATTTACTCCTTTAAAGGTAGAGTATGTGGCCGATCATCTAACAGTGAATCACACAAAAGAGGTACTTTCCTTAAATGCATCTGAAATTAGTGAAGTGGAATTATTAGATAAGTTACCACAGACAAGCAAAACGAATGGAACAGCATTTACAACCTTAAAAAAAGGAATATTTCAAGTTAATGGAATAGGAAGTTGTAAACTTTACTTAAATCCTAAAGTAGGGCCTTTTATTAAGATAAAAGCAAATGAAAAATATTATATTATAGGAACAAATTCATCAAATGAAACTTTAGAAATCTATGAAGATTTAAAGTCAATGTTGAAAAATTAGTAAAGTTTATATTTAAATTGTCTAATTCGGAGGATTAATTTAAATTTCTATATTACAAAATTTATAAAAATATGATATAATAGATTAGGTGCAAATATTTTGTACTATAATTAACGTAACTAATTGATATAAATAAAATTACGAAAGAATATCTTAACATAATTGGTAGTAAGATAAACAGTAAACTAATTATGAGAAGGTTATATAAAACAGATTAAGAAAGAGAGGACTATAATATGTTAAATAAAGAAGTAGCAAAATTATTAAACGAACAAGTTAACAAAGAATTCTATTCTGCCTATTTATATATGGATATGGCAAATTATTATTCAGACGAAAGCTTAAATGGTTTTGAAAACTGGTTTTATATCCAAATGCAAGAAGAAAGAGATCATGCTCTTTTATTCCGTCAATACTTATTAAATAACGGTGAATCCGTTAAGCTTACAGCAATTGCTGAACCAGACAAAACATATACTAATTTCCGTGACCCACTAGTTTATGCTCTTGAACACGAACAATATGTAACAGCTTCTATTAATAATATCTATGAAGCAGCATATAATTGTAGGGATTTCCGTACAATGCAATTCCTTGATTGGTTCATTAAAGAACAAGGTGAGGAAGAAAAGAATGCAGATGATAATATTAAAAAATATGATTTATTTGCAGGAGATCCAAAAGGTCTTTATATGCTTGATAATGAGTTTAAAACTAGAGTATATACTGCACCGTCATTAGTTTTAGAATAACATTAATAACAATTTACTTCCTTTCAATGAGAAATCAACGAAAGGAAGTTTTTTTATTTATAATAAATTGACTAAAGTATTTATAGTGTTATATAAATACTAAAAAGAGATGTTGAGAATGATTATCAATAGATGCATGTGTTTCATTTGTAATTTTAAAATTTGTATCATATAATAAATTTAGCGAAAATAACAAAATTAGTTTAATGAATTTGGATAGATGGTTTCTTGACTTAAAGGAGAAAGAATATTATGAAACATAGAGCTAAAATTATAGAGATTATAGATGAAACAAAAGGAGTGAAAACATACTTACTTGAAAAACCAGAGCAATTTAATTGGAATGAAGGTTCTCATACCCGATTTGGCCTTACCTGGTTTGAGCAGGGAGAGAAACCTAATAAGAGTTTATTTCGACATATGTCTATTATGACCTTACCTAGTGAAGGTAAGGTTGGATTTACAACAAAAATGCCAGGTAGTTCTTCAGAGTTTAAAAGTAAGTTATCTCATTTAAACATAGGAGATGAAATTGTTTTCTTTAAATTAGGATCAAGAATGAGACTCAGACGTTGTAATAAACCAGTTGTTCTATTGTCTATGGGGGTTGGAATTGCTACTATGAGGCCACTTATTCTTTCTTTTGTAGGTGATAAAACAAATGTTCCGTTTTTAGTAAATGTGAATGTAAATTCATCAGGTGAATTTGTTTACAAAAATGAACTAGACCAGTTTGTAAATGATGACTATAAGAATTACTGGATTGAATCTAGAAAAGGCTTCTATGAAACACTAAATCAATTAACTGAAACAAAAGATGTTATCTATTACATTGTAGGAGATGAATTTTTTATTAAGGATATTATTAAACAAATAAAATCCAAAGATGTGAATTCTTCGGATATTATATTAGATAAAAGAGAAGAAGTTGTACATGGATATTTTGGGCTATAATGAACGAATTAAAAACTAACACTAAGGGTGTTTTTATAATAGCAAAACCATTATTAAAAAGTGGTTTTGCCTATTTTTTTCTAAAAATATGATTGACAATTTTACTCAACAGTGTTAAACTTTATCCAGTAAAAGCGTTGAAGTTTTAAAGTAATTATGTAATAAAGTTAAACAGTAGTGTGGGAGGAATTTTAGGATGAAAGTGAAAAATAGTTTGTCGGTAATGTTAGTTGTGGTCTTAGCTATGTCTACTTTGGTGGGATGTAAAAAACAAGATGGTGTATTTCGGATTGGTGTAAATCAGTTCGTTGAACATGCTGCTTTGGATGCTTCTTATAAAGGATTTGTTGATGCATTAGCTGAAGCTGGTTATGTGGATGGGGAGAAGATTAAAATTGATTATCAAAATGCACAAAATGATAATTCCAATGCAACTACGATTGCTACTAAGTTAGTGAATGATAACAATGATTTAATATTATCTATAGCAACTCCTTCAGCACAAGCAGTAGCCAATGCAACAAAAGATATTCCTATTTTAGTAACTGCAGTTACAGATCCAGCGGATGCAGGACTTGTTAAGAGTAATGTAGATGCATCAGGTGGGAATGTTAGTGGAACATCAGATATGAATCCAATCCAGCAACAGATCGAATTATTAGTAAAATTAGTTCCTGATGCAAAGAAGATAGCACTATTATACACTTCTAGTGAAGCAAACTCTAAGATACAAGCGGATATAGCAGAAGAAATAGCTGCTACCTTTGGTATTGAATGTCAAACAGCTACAATATCTAATACCAATGAAATACAACAGGTGGTTGAATCATTAATAGGTAAAGTAGATGCAATCTATGCACCAACGGATAATACTATAGCAAAAGCAATGCCAACGGTTGCCATGGTTGCTAATGCCAACAATCTTCCAATAATTTGCGGTGAAAGTGGTATGGTAGATGCAGGTGGATTAGCTACATATGGAATGGATTACTACGAACTTGGTAAATTAACAGGAAGACAGGCAGTTAAGATTATTGAAGGAACAGCTAAAGTTGGTGATATGCCAATTGAATATTTACCACTTGAAGGTTGTGAATTAAAGATTAATGAAGAAGTAGCAACTCAGCTTGGAATCACAATTCCAGCAGATTTAAAGTAAATCAGAATATTATTATGGCTGCTATAGAGAAAATCTATGGCAGCCCTTTATTGCTTACTTAAGGAAGGATATTAAATTATATGTTAACGATAAATTCACTCTTAAATGCCATTTTAGGAGCCACATCTCAAGGATTATTGTGGTCTATCCTAGCAATTGGTGTTTTTATTGCTTTTCGAATACTAAATTTCGCAGATTTAACAAGTGAAGGTTCCTTTGCACTTGGCGGATGCGTTGCAGCAACATTAATCGTTGTTTTTGGATGGAATCCATTTTTAAGTATAATCATTGCTACCTTAGCAGGTATGATATCTGGGGCAATCACAGGATTATTACATACAAAATTACAAATACCAGCAATTCTTTCAGGTATTTTAACTATGATAGCGTTATATTCTATAAATTTAAGAATTATGGGTCAAGCAAATACTTCACTTTTAGGAAAAGAGACAATAGTGACTATAACAAAAGATTTTATACTAGAAAAGATATTACCAGAAGGATATGTTTTAGGTATGAGAGATTCTACGTTTCAAACCTTAGTGACTATCGGACTTGGAATCATATTCTGTATGGTCGTTATTTGTTTCTTATATTGGTTTTTTGGAACTGAAATTGGATGCGCTATAAGAGCAACGGGTAATAATGAGGCAATGGTAAGAGCACAGGGTTCTAGCACTGACAAGATGAAAATCCTTGGATTAGTACTTGGCAATGGTTTAATAGCATTGTCTGGTGGGTTAGTGGCACAAAGTCAAGGTTATGGAGACGTTTGTATGGGAACAGGTGCCATTGTAATTGGTCTAGCCTCTAT
>JAEWHU010000144.1 GCA_023387635.1 Bacillota bacterium | reverse complement strand
ATATTACAGAATTGCTTTTTGCGAATAATATAGTTTGTGTTTATATAATTGTCTGCCTATCTTAATAGTAAATTTTATGGAACTATCTGTTTACGTAATCAGTTGGTATGCTACTTTTTGTCCATGCATGGTTAATTCTTAGATATCGCTCTGTTCCACCAGTTTTTGAGCATTTGATGATTCCAAGGCTAGTTAATCTGTGAATACTTGCATTCATTTCGGAATGTTCTAAATCAAGATCCTGTTTTACTTCACTTACACTGATTTCACGCTCAGAGATTAGTAAGATGATTTTGAATTCATCGATAAAAAGATTTAGGATTGCCAATTCATTTAATGATTTTGTCTGTTGGATCATTAGAATACCTCCTGATATTTAGACTTGTAAGATATGATTATTAGACATGTTTTCTATACCTAGAGCGAACAATTCCCAGAAGAGGTTATTAGAACAATCACCGAAGATAATGAGACTATTCGTGTACTGTAGTATTTGGATAGTATACCATAATGGAGGAAAATATGAATAAACAACAATTAGCAGCTAAGATATGGGCATCAGCAAGTAAAATGCGTTCTAAAATTGAGGCAAACGAATATACCTTCTTCGGTGGTGTAACCCTTATTCTAGTACCGGATAATCTAAAAACCGGTGTTATTAAGAATACACGTACAGAGCTTATTCTCAACCGTTCCTATCATGAAATGGCTGAGCATTATGGAACGGCAATCATCCCTGCCAGACCGGTAAAACCAAAGGATAAGCCTAATGCCGAGGGTACTGTAAGGGTACTTGAAACATGGATTCTTGCAGCGCTCAGGAACCGGAAGTTTTTCACTTTTGAAGAGCTTAACAAAGCCATCCGTGAAAAGCTGGAGGAATTCAATGCAAACCTTTCCAGAAAAAGAAAGGAAGCCGGCTGTCTGCATTTATTGAAGAAGAAAAGGACTTCCTCATGCCATTACCTGCTTCCACGTATGAAACGGCTGTCTGGTCAACTGCCACCGTACAACCCGATTATCTCATAACTGTCGGGAATTGCAAGTACTCTGTTCCATATGAATTTATTGGTAAGAAGGTAGACATCCGTACTACTGAAAATAGTATTGAAGTCTTCTATCATAACAACCGTATAGCAGCACATGTGCGTAGGGCTTATTCGCCGGAACCGATTTACATACCGGAACACATGTCTGAAAACTACAGAAAATTTCTGGAATACAACACAGAAAGTTTTCTGGACTGGGGTAAGAACGTAGGTCATTCCACCCTCATTGTAGTGAAGCATTTTTTATATATGCACAAAGTTGAACAACAGGGTTATAAATCTTGTGCATTGCTTATGAAGCTTGCTTACCGTTACGGTACGGAACGCTTGGAAAACGCTTGTGCCAAAGCACTTAGTTATACACCTGGTCCAAGCCTTAAAAACATCAGTACCATTCTGAAAAACGGTCAGGATAAAGTGGCATTAGTAACAGCTTCTACCGGTGCCGTCAATAAAGAAAGCTCCAGGTATGGCATTACCAGAGGCGCCTCTTATTACGAAGGAGGTGACCGTTTATGATTCGTCAGTCAACCATAGATAAACTGCATGATATGCGCTTATCTGCAATGTCAGATGCTTTTGAAAGCCAGTGTGTTGACCTTGATACCTATCAGGCATTATCCTTTGAAGATCGTTTTGGAATGCTGGTCGACAAAGAATGGGACAAGCGAAAAAGTACAAAGCTGCAAAAACTTATCCGTGATGCTGAATTTCGTTATCCGAATGCCTGCATGGAAGCCATTGAGTATCATCCAGACAGAAATCTGGACAAAGGACAGATGCTCGAATTCTTTACCTGCCGGTATATTTCAGATGACCAAATTGTTAAAAGATTCTTAAAAAATTTGCTGTAAGCGTCGAACTTACAGCAATTTTTACTATACATAATTCTGAAATTGTATTATTATTGCAAAATATGTAATAATGTGTTATAATATAGTAGCTCTGTATGGTATGTTATAAAAAGAAATATAAACACGAAAATAGTTGCAAAAAACTCTTTTAAGAGAAATTGTGGCACATGCAGGAAATGGATATAGAAAGGAGAATATGTGATTGCTATTTTTGATGCGGTCATATGATGATATGTCTAGAGTGGAAAAAGTGGGTGTTGGAAAAAGAGGAACAAAGTTTCTTGTTCACGAATTATATAATTTCAAACGGTACAGTGTGATATTGCCTTTTATCACATGTATCATGCAGGTCTCTTTGTCATTAGTCCTGATTATTATGCCCAAGGTAGTACTTGACGCAGTGGAACAGAAAGATGACTTGCAACGTTTATTTATAAAAATATTAATCTTAGGTTTAATATTTATGATAACATCGATCTTGAATATGAGATTTCATAACGCAATAAAAATATGTTCCCAAGAATTTTTGTATAAAAGAATGACTGTGTTATGGATAGATAAGGCGATTTCTATGGATTATAATGTTCTAATCTCCAACAAAGGTAAAGTGTTGCTTGAAAAAGCCAGACAGGCTATCAGCAGTCCTAATTGGGGAATTGTAGAATTTCTGGGTAAATTCACATCTGTTTTAGAAGCAGCTTCCGGTTTGGTGATCTACTGCATCATTGTTGGAAAGCTTAACATATTTGTTGCTTTCATACTGATTTTATTTTTCATGATTGAACTTCTGGTTGGCACTAGAATTGAAAAGAAAAAGCAAACATTGAAAGACGATCGAGCAAATGCGACACGTAGAATCAATTATATGGCCTACTTTACGAGAGGAATGCAGGAAGGTAAGGATATAAGAATTTTTTCCATGAGTGCATTATTAAAAAAGATAAGTCAAATGGTGATTACGGATAAACGAAATGTTGAAGAAAAAGCAGAAAAGTTGATGGCTTATCATTTATCTATTACAGCTTTTCTGATATTACTTAGAGATGGATTTACATATATGTATTTATGCTACCTCTACATTCAAGGTGGTCTATCGATTGGTGATTTTACTTTCTATTTTGCTACGATTGCAGGGGTAGGAAACTGGTTGACAAAACTCTCGGATTCATTTTCGAGTTATATAGAGACGAATAATATTGTGAAAGATTTTAACGAGTTTATGGAGCTTGCTGACTCAGAAGAACAGGGGAAAGCAGCATCTGATATTGAAGCACCGATAGAGATAGAATTTAAAGATGTATCTTTCTCATATCACACGATGGTTGACGGTGAAGATAAAGAAATCCAAGTTTTAGATGGATTGAATGTTAAGATTCATAAAGGGGAGAAGGTTGCGATTGTCGGCGTTAATGGCGCAGGAAAATCAACTTTTATTAAGTTACTTTGTGGAATGTTACGCCCAAGTAAAGGGAAAATCTATATCAATGGAATCGATAGCAGTTTGATATCAAGAAAGGAAATTTATAATCTTTTTGCTGTCGTATTTCAAAGTTCACAGATCCTACCAATCAGTGTGTCAGATAATATAATGTTGAACATAGGCGAGAAGAAAGATAAAGATAGAATGTGGAAATGCATTCAACTGGCTGGACTACAAGATAAAGTTAAATCATTACCTCAGAAAGAAAATACTTGCCTCGTAAAAGAGATTGCAGAGGAGGGAGTAGAATTATCCGGAGGTCAAAAACAACGTTTATTCCTGGCAAGAGCATTGTATAAGGATGCACCATTTCTTATATTAGATGAGCCAACGGCAGCATTAGATCCACTTGCTGAGAATGATATTTATCAGAAATATGATAATCTGACAGAGAATGGAAAGACGTCTGTATTTGTTTCGCATCGTCTCGCTTCAACACGTTTTTGCGATAGGATAATGATGATGGAGGATGGCAATATATTGGAATGTGGTACACATGAAGAACTGATGCAACTTGCTGGGAAATATACAGAGATGTTTGAGATACAAAGCAAGTACTACAAAGAGAGCGCGATGGAGGGATAGTTCAATGATAAAAAATGGAAGAACTTTCAGAAAGGATGTAAAAATTGTCCGGCGTGGATTAAAAGAGTTTGATAAAATTTTACATGGACAAATGAGACATATATTTGCAAGAGGTATCCTGGTTTCCTGTATCTCATATATTCCAGTGATCATGTCTTCGGTCATTATTAATGAACTAGTAACAAAACAAAGATTCAATCATTTACTCTTTTTAAGTATATTTGCAGCATTTATCATGTTTGTCCTTACGATAATGAAAATCATTGAGGAAAAAAAGATTGCAGTTGGGTTTAGCCATTTGTTTAGTTCTCATGAGATATATTTAACTAACAGATCTTACATACTACCCTATGAATCATTAGAAAGTAATGAAGTGAGAGAATTGCGTGAACAAGTATCAGGAAGTATCAATGTATCTGGTGCCGGTATGGCTAGTTTGTATTGGGACACTGATATCGTTTTTACAAATCTGTGTTCAGCGTTAATTGCAATCGTTTTATGCTTCTGGTATGTTAAAGAGATTGTCATATGGGATTATAGTACACATTCTAGGCTTACTAGTTCTATCGTTGTTATTTTGGCATTGTTTGCTTTAGTAATTGTGTGTTCAGTTGTCTCATGTAAAATGACAAGTAAGAGGTTTGATTCCAACTTTGAAGTGTTTACAAATGGATCAAAATATAACAGATATGGTGAATTCTATACCATAAAATATTTATCAAATGAAAATGCAGCATTGGATACTAGAATATTTGGACAGAAAGAAACCATTATAAACGAGAGTCAGGAAAAATGTTACTCAAAGTTTGCAGATGGACAAATCAAAGAAATGAAAGCAATCAATAAATACGATGGAATTAAGTTACTATGCACTTGCTTATGTGGAAGCATTGTATATTTATTGATTGCTCAACAGGCTACTTTGGGAGCTATCAGTGCAGGAAGCATTGTAATGATTTATGCTGCTGTAACGATGTTAATCAATTCCTTGTCAGAGATAGCACAGATAATGACAGATCTTAGAAATAATAATGTACATTTATTAAATTTCTTTAAATATATGGATTTGGAAGACGACTCTGAATTGGTGGATGATCAGAAAACGGCGGATGAGGTGTCTTCAACAGCAGATACCATTGAATTTCGTAATGTAAGTTTTAAATATCCGGGAAGTGATAACCTGGTCTTAGAAAATATAAATCTAACTATTTCAAAGGGTGAAAAAATAGCAATCGTTGGAGAAAATGGATCTGGAAAGACTACTTTGATCAAATTACTATGTCGTTTGTATCAGCCTACCCAAGGGACAATTCTTTTAAATGGAAAGGATATTAAAAGTTATCCGTTTTCAGAATATATTAAACATATTTCTACTGTATTTCAGGATTTTTCATTATTTGCTTTCTCAGTGGCAGAGAATATTGCTGCATCAAATAATTATGATGAAAATAAGGTTTTAGAATGCCTTGAGAAGGTGGGGTTAGGTAAAAAGATAAGTACATATGATAAGGGAATACGACAACCATTGTTAAATGGATTTGATGAGGAAGGAGTTGATTTATCTGGTGGTGAAGCTCAGAAAGTAGCGATTGCAAGGGCCATTTATAAAGATACGGATATTATGATTTTAGACGAGCCTACATCAGCGCTTGACCCTTTAGCGGAACATGAGAACTTTAAAAAATTCTATGAAATAACTTCAGGGAAAACAGCTATCTTTATCAGCCATAGGCTTTCTTCTTGCAGAATGGCAGACAGAATCATAGTTCTTGATTGTGGAAAAGTTATACAATCTGGATCGCACGAAGCACTGCTACTTAAGAGGGATGAAAAATATTATGAGATGTGGAATGCTCAGGCACAATACTATTCATAGACAGGAGAGCTTCTTTCAATACTGAGGAGGAATGGAATGAATGAAACAATAAAGCGTGAGGAAGAGATTGATAAAATTATTAATGATTTTAATAGTAAATATTCAGGAAAAATAGTGAACGTATGCCCAACCATGAGATCTTTATACTTGGATGAGATTGATATATATACTTTCTGTTGTGTTGGTGCAAAATCTATTCCCAGAATTGGTCCGGTAAATGATTTTATGCCGAAATTCACAAAAGAATATTATGTTAAAAGATATATGAAATGTTTTGAAGAGTTACAATCAAGCGCATGTGATATCTGCAGTAATTGTGTTTATCTACATAAGGAAATATTTACGCCAATTAATTACCAAGACTTTCATTTGATAAATATCGGGTTTGGTCTATTTGAGAAATGTAACATCCATTGTGTCTATTGTGGTGAAGCTCCTCGGAATTATTCTAATGTTATAGATATGAGGAAAGTACTTGATCGGCTTATTTCGGAGGATTTAGTAGGACCTGAAACACAGTTAATACTGGCAAATGGGGAACCGACAATTCACAAATATTTTGAAGATCTGTTAACAAGAGCATTCAAAATGAATATGAGAATTCAAGTTCGTTCCAATGGAGTAGTGTTTCACAATCTTTTATATCAATATTTAAAGTCGGATAAAGTATGTATTAACATAAGCATTGATTCAGGAACTAGAGAAACTTATTTAAAAATAAAACGAGCGGAACGTTTTGATGTGGTTTGGGAAAATATCAAAAAATATTGTGAGACAGGAGGAGATGTTCAGATAAAATATATCATCTTTTCGTATAATTCCAGTCGAGAAGAATTGAACACTTTTGTACATAAATGCTTAGAGGCAAATGTTAACCATGTAATTATTTCAGCAGAATTACGTTCTTTGCGTAAGAAGATGGAATGTGAATGGGAGTTCGAAGAGAAAGAATATGAAGCTATTTATTATTTAAACGAATTGTGCAAACAGAATAATATTCACGTAGACAGCGAGCTCTATTTCACCCTGGAGGAACAAGCCAAAAGATTTAAAGCTGTTAAAAGGCTATTATTAGAGAATAAAACTATTTAGTGAAAGGTCATAGACAACGTCTTACATTGAGCGAGACTAAGAATTAATAAAAAATAATACAGAAAGTAGAGATTAAGAGGATGAAATTTTATTTTACTAAATTATCATGTGAAAGAAGAGATGATGAAATAGAGAGTATTAAGGAGTATGCTCTTTCATCAAAGAACAATTCTATTGTAGAAAATATCGAGAATTCGGATGTGATTATTTTTTATAGGCTCTGTGTCAATAGTTGGGGTGGGATTCTCTGAATCCCGCTCCTTTACTATATTTAGAGTTATTTTTATGTTTATAGTCTATAATCTATATTTTTGGGTATGCTTAATAAGCCTCTGTGT
>JAEWHU010000101.1 GCA_023387635.1 Bacillota bacterium | reverse complement strand
ATCAACTAGTTCCTTTACTGTAATTTCGTTAATGCTTTTGGTCTGCATTAGTTTAGCAAGGCCCGTTCTTAATTGTGCCTTGGTTTTTCTTACCCTTCGATCTATTTTTTCCATAGTAAACTCCTTTCAATCAAATAGAGAATTTCGGGTGTCAAAAGTCTAATTTTGACACCTGAATCTTAAATAGACACTTATAAAGAAATATGTCTAATATAATACGAAATATACTTTTTATATTGTTTAATAAATAATTAGAACCACAATTGATGGTTGCAAGCCATTTCTATTCTTAGTATAATTCATCTTA
Source organism: Bacillota bacterium (assembly GCA_023387635.1). Taxonomy (GTDB): domain Bacteria; phylum Bacillota; class Clostridia; order Lachnospirales; family Lachnospiraceae; genus Anaerocolumna. Next base: position 2,646 of record JAEWHU010000101.1, on the reverse strand, counting down.
CTCAGAAAATCAACATTGTATCTATTAATAGAAGCATGTATCACTAATGATACAAGATTCTACTAATAGAAATAATGAGATTATCTTTAAATATATCATCTTCTAAAGAAAATATAAGAAAGGGGCATTTTAATGATTAGAAGAGAATGGAAGAGTTTACTAAAAAATAAAGTACTAATTGTGGTTATGATTGCAATTATTGCAATACCAAGTATCTATACAACACTGTTTCTAGGTTCTATGTGGGATCCATATGGTAAATTGGATCATTTACCAGTAGCAGTAGTGAATGAAGATAAAGCAGTAACATATGGTGATAAAACTTTAAGTGTGGGTAAAGATCTCATTGACAATTTAAAGGATAACGATTCATTGGCATTTAATTTTGTAGATAGGGAAGTTGCTAGTTTAGGTTTAGATAATGGAACATATTATATGGTAATTACTATCCCAGAAGATTTTTCTGCAAATGCTGCAACCTTGATGGATGATAATCCACAAAAAATGGAGCTTAAATATGCAACAAATCCAGGTACTAATTACATTGCAAGCAAAATGAGTGAGTCAGCAGTTGCAAAAATAAAAGATAATATTGAAACAGAAGTGACTAAGGTATATACAAGAACAATGTTTGATCAAATTACTGAAGCTGGTAGCGGAATGATAGATGCCAGTGATGGAGCAGGTAAGTTAGAAGATGGTTTGGAACAATTTAGTGAAGGGTTATTTAGTTACACAGACGGTGTCAATAAAGTAGCATCAGGTGCCACTGAATTAGCTAATAATAACGATGCTATAAACCAAGCAGCCAGTATGCTATCTTCTGGAATGAAGGAACTAAATAATGGAAGCAAGCAATTGTTTCATGGTCTTAATACGTTATCCAATACCATAGGTTCTACCACACCAAAGTCTTCTGATATAAATGCTTTAGTGGGAGGACTTGATACTTATAATGATGGTATGAAACAACTGAATAAGGAGTTGTCTAATCTTTCTTTGACAAACCAAAGCGAAAGCATTGGTAAGTCGTTAAGTAATATTGGTAATACTACTAAATCAGCAGCCGAGTCTGTAAAATCCATAGGAAGTGCAGTAGCAACTTTAAGTAGTGCTAATTTAACGAAAGAACAATTAATTGCATTACAAACAATTGTAACTTCCACAACAGAATTAGGTGGTTACTTAAACACTATCGGAACAGAAACTAAGGGTGTAGGAAGTAGCCTTACAGACATATCATCAAACATGGGTAAATTAGATGATTTTAAAAATGCAGTAGGTTCTTTGGCTAAGAATGGAGATACTGTTTTAGGTGGAAGTAAGATGGCGATAACTGGCCTTTATAGTGGACTTTCTACAGTAAAAGAAACACTGGATAAAAAAATTATTCCAGGCAGTCAGAACTTATATGAAGGTACATCTAAGATACAAACTGCAATAGACGAAAAGAACGGTTTAAAGAATAGCTTAATTTCTTACACAGATGCAGTAGCAAAGATACAAGAAGGGGCTGCTACACTAGATAGTAAATCAAGTGAATTACAAGATGGAGTAATAAAGATAAGTGATGGCACTAAAGAGCTTGTGGAAGGATTAGGTAATGGAGCAAATGATATTAATGAAGTTAAGGTATCAGACAAAACCATTGATATGTTTGCATCTCCTGTAGTTTTAGAAGAAACAAAAGTTACGAATATGGAGAACAATGGTCATGCCATGTCAGTGTATATGATGTCTGTTGCATTGTGGGTAGCTAGTATTGCATTTTGTATCATGTATCCATTAACAGAATACGAAGGAGAATTAAAATCAGGATTAGCATGGTTTTTTAGCAAAGCATCCGTACTTTTTACAGTTGCCATTGTGCAAGCATTAGTTATGATATTTATGCTAAATCGTATTAATGGATTACATCCACAAGAAATGGGCAAAACAGTATTTATTGCATGCTTAGCTTCTCTAGCTTTTATGTCTATTATGTACTTCTTTAATGTGTGCTTTGGTAAAGTTGGTAGCTTTATAATGTTAATCTACATGGTTGTGCAATTAGCAGGTTCAGCAGGTACTTATCCAATCGAAATATCTGGTGATTTTGTGGATAAGATTCATAAATTCCTACCATTTAGTTATACAGTGGAAGCTTTTAGAAGTACTATCTCTGGAGGTGGAAGTATTAAGAATGCAGTTATTGTATTAACAACAATCCTGGTTGTATTTACTATTTTAACAATTCAAGTATTCCAAGTACGAGCAAAACGTATAAAAAAAGGTAAACCAATCTTATATGATGTACTAGAAAAAGGTGGTTTAGCATAATAAAATATAAGTAAGTCCCCACTACTAAGGAAAGTTTAAGCGTGGGGACTTATTTTAAGTAATAAGTTAGTTAGATTAATTATTGCTAACTAATGAATCTTCAAGAATATTATTTTTCTTCCATTTACCAGACTTCATGTATATTATGCACATAATTAGTGATATTAAAGTAGCTAATGGTGCAGCAAAACCTATTTCATATAAAGTTATACCTACTATTTTACTTAGAAAATATGAAACGGGAATACGAACTAAAAATGTAGCTATCATACTGTGTATCATCGGGAATAATGAATGTCCACAGCCACTAAAGAATGAGTTCATACA
>JAEWHU010000388.1 GCA_023387635.1 Bacillota bacterium | reverse complement strand
GCATTATTAAACATTGAAAAGATATTCTTAGGTGCTTCTGCCATTTCACCAGTACTTGCTATTAATTCTTCCATTTCAGCAGAAAGTCTATGTGGCTTTTGTCTAATAATATCATTTAACTTAAATTCATACATTTTTAAATCTGAATTAGAAGAGATGAAATCTTTTAGAGTATCTTCTGGTATTGATAAAATCTCTGGTATAGCAAAAGATAGAGCACTTACTAATTGCATCTCAAAGGAGCTTGCTCTTCCCTTAAAATCTTGATACTCACTCTTTGAAGTATCTTCATCATATTTTTGATGAGCATAAATATATATTCTCTCAAAATAATAAGAAAGTTTATCTTCTAATCTGCAAAATGCTAATAGGGTATCTGCTGATTGGCCCAATTTACCTTGGTATTGATTTATTTCTTTCATAAGTTCTTTTGCTTCTTCTAACTCTTTTTTCCAAGCATTGTCATCGCTATATATGTCTTCAATCGCCCATTTGTACTTATTATCAATTTCACTTCTCTTTTTTTGCTTATTCATATGAAATCCTCCTTTATTATTACAACAAACTTTAACAAAAATCTGTGTCCCCATGGTCAGCGAGCTGACATTAGCTATTTACTACCATGAAAGTACGCCATAGATTATCCACATTATACCATTATTACTTTTAAAGTTAAACCCCCATCTAAGAAATAGTATAAAACGCGCAAATTCCACTTGTACGAAATATATTTATATTTTACTTGCATATCTAGGACAATAATGCAATAAATTATAGTAATCAACCAGTGGAGATTTCTATGAACTCATTTGCTAATAAATATAAAGAGTCTGATACCAGTAACACATATACGGCTACGTTAATAAAAACAAAACCTTATACCAAGATTGGTATCGTTCTTTTTTTAATATTAATTATAATTTTTCCATCTTACTCATTTGAAGGAGCAAAACAAGGTTTACTCCTTTGGTTTAACACGATACTTCCTACTTTATTACCTTTTATCATCCTTTCTAACTTAATAATCAAAATGCAAATTACTGCATCGTTAAGTAAGTTGGTATATCCTATTTTTCACATTTTATTTGGAGTATCAAAAGAAGGTTGTTATCCAGTCTTAATAGGATTCTTATCTGGTATACCTGTTGGGGCTAAATCAGTAAGCGACTTATTAAAGAATAAGCGAATTAAAACAGAAGAAGCTGAGTTTTTACTAGGTTTTTGTAATAATGCAAGCCCAATGTTTATAATGAGTTACATTGCTATATCCCAACTCAAATTACCTGGGATGCGATTTGGTATACTTATTATATTGTATTTATCTGCTATTTTATCTTCAAAGATTTATTTTACCCTATCCAATATGCAGAAAAATAAAAAGAAGAATAAGAATGAAATCTCAGCATTATCTTTAAATGCAGATGAAATCATCCAAATAAAAATCGAAAAATTTGACTTTGCACTTTTAGATGCTTCTATTATGAATGGTTTTGAAATTATTACAAAAGTTGGAGGGTATATTATTTTATTTTCAATCCCAGCTAAAATTATAACTAACCTATATCCTAGTGAAAATATGATAAAACTTCTCGCTGTGGGATTATTAGAAATAACAACTGGAATAAATCAAATTAGTAATTCTAGTTACCCCCTGAACATAAAAATAGTCTTGGTTATCATCTTAACAGCATTTGGTGGGCTATCTGGATTAGCCCAAACCAAAAGTGTTATCAATGAAACAAGACTCAGTATACTTACTTATGTAAAAGTAAAATGTCTAAACATGCTTATCGCCTGTGTATTAACAATTTTTTACTTGTATGTGTGTAAGTTAATATAAAATTGTATAGTTAATTTGTATTATTCAATATTATGAATCAATGTTATCTAGAAAAGTATTTTCATCAAAATTAAAATCCTCTTCTGTATACGCTGCTTCTTCATTAGCTTCATCCGTATTTTCTTCGTAATCATTTGTCTCTATATATTGTTGACTACCAGAGAGTTCCTTTTTATTATTTATTACAATTTCGAGATTTCCTTTTATTGCATTAAGTACTCCTTCATATTTTGATTTTGTACTTTCATACGCATTACCTAAGATGTTCTCAACATCAGAGAGCATATCTTCAGTATATGCAAGGGCGCCTTCACGAATTTGGTTTGCATCATTGTTTGCTATAGAAATAATTCTTTCAGCTTCTCTTGCTGCATTGTCTACAAGTTCGTTGGCTCTATAATATGCTTGTTGCATAATTTCATGTTCATCAAGAAGACTATGAGCTTTTGAATCAGCATCTGCTAAAATAGTAGATGCTTTTTCTTCTGCATCCGCTATAATTGCATCCCTATTTGCAATAATCTTTTGATATCTTTTTATTTCATCAGGAGTTCGTAAGCGTAATTCATCTAATAGATCATACAATTCATCTTTAGGTACAATTACTTTAGTTGTAGATAAAGGTTGCATTCTACAACTTTCTACGAATTCATAAATATCTTCAATTAATTGTTCAATCCTACTAGTACCCATACTAAACTCTCCTTATCCTATTAAACTTATCGTATATAGTGTCTACTATACATTCAGGAACAAATTGACTAACATCTCCACCGTAGCTAGCTATTTCTCTAACAGTACTAGACGATAGATATGCATACTCAACACTAGTTGTTAAAAAAACGGTATCAACAATTGGGTTAAGTTTATGGTTTGTTTGTGCTAATTGCAATTCATATTCAAAGTCTGTTATAGCTCTTAGTCCTCTCACTAATAGACTTGCCTTTTTTTCATCAGCAAAATCAACTAACAATCCGTCATATGACTCTATTTCAACATTAGGAATATTTTTTGTTATTTCTTTTAAAAAATTCACTCTTTCCTCTGTTGAATATAATGGTGTCTTAGCACTATTTTTTAATACGCCAATAATCAACTTGTCCACTAATTTAGATGAACGCATAATAATATCAATGTGTCCAAAAGTTACTGGATCAAAACTACCTGGATATATACCTATTCTCATAATAACGTGTAACCTTACCTTTCTGCTAAAAGTCTTTCTTCGCGGCTAGAATAGGCCATATTTTTTTGAAAAACTTACTTTTTATCTTAATAATTTTATTTCAATTCAATAAATACATGTTTATTTGTTTTATACAATTTTTCTTTCATAATACAAAACTTAGTATCATCTAGAAATGAAAAATCTGTTTCAATGGATGCTTCTACAATAATAATAGTATTTAAGTAAATAATATTAGAATTTTGTAAAGAGCGTATAACTTCCTCTTCTAATCCAAGATTATATGGAGGATCCATATATATTATATCAAATACTTTTCCTTCAAGCTCAAGAGCACGAATAGCAGATGCAACGTCCATGTAAAAAACTTTGCCTTCTTCTTCTAATCTGGTATTTTTTAAATTCTCTCTAATACATTCTATTGCTTCTTTATTATTCTCAACAAAAGCTGCGTATCTAGCACCACGACTTATTGCTTCTATTCCTATTGCACCACTTCCACTAAATAAATCCAAAAAATCACAATCAGCAATTCTTGGCGTTATCATATTAAAAAGTGTTTCTTTTATCCTATCAGTGGTTGGTCTAGTTTCTAAACCTTCTAATGTTCTTAATTGTAATCTTCTTGCCTTCCCAGCTATTACTCTCACTATAATTTCCTTCCTATTTAAGTAAAAATGAATAGATATTACTTACATAGTCAACTTATAATATATTGATGATTTTATATTTATTAGTTTATACCATATATACCATGAAAATATCTACTTTTATTGTATAATATTATATTTTTTTGTCAACCTTTTTAAAGCCTAAATCTTTATTCATAATACCTATATACTATCATATTATTTTACCTTATATGCATCTATAATTCAACATTTTTTTAGTATTATAGGTTTAATATCCTATTATAAACATTTTTCATGTAATTTTCATGTTACAAAATAAAATAAGCGAATTTAATATACAAATTATAACTAAAATAAAAGGCTGCTTTATATAAAGCAACCCTTCATTTCAATTTATACTTGCATTATTGACCAATCATTCTTTTTTGTTGTTCAGCAATCATTTTCTTTACCATCATACCACCAACGCTACCGTTTTGATAAGATGTTAAATCACCATTGTAACCTTTTTTAAGAGGAACACCAATTTCTCCAGCTACCTCATATTTAAATCTGTCTAATGCTTCTCTCGCTTCTGGTACTGATGCTCTGTTTCTACTCATAATAAACTCCTCCATTTTCTTATTTCAAACTATTTGTTTTCACAAGTTCCGTTTAAAATAATCTTTGATGTTGTTTGTTACAGTAATATTATGTGTAGAATTCTTTCTAATAAACAGGTAATTTTATGAAATTGATTCTTTTTTATTATAAAATTTTTCACCTATTATCTATCTATTCGTACTATATATGTTTCATAACGTTTTTCACTTTGTTTTTCACTCATAAACACAATCTCACCTAACTCTTTTATCAATGCAGAATTAACTGTCTCGTATTTGTCATACTCTAATTTTCCTACATAAATATATTCAATATTATATTTTTCGATTAGAGCTAAAACTTCTTCTTTATTATCTGATGTGTAAATTGTTTTAACATCTGCTGCCCTACCATCAACTACAGAAACATCACCACGCCATAACCATTCATGTACGTGCCAACCAAGTACCGTAGGTAATCCTGAAATAACAGACACTCGTTGATAGTCGGAATAGCTATCACCATTGGCTTCTAAAACAACTGGCATACCTTGAATATTATCATTTAACCAACTAATAGCCAAATAATCATCTTCCATTGCATCTTCCATAAAAGCGGCACTATCTAGACCTTTATAACCATCTACTTTAAAAATATTTCCATACCAAGCACCAACAGATACTTTTGCATACCATAAAGTTAACAATAAGCATATCAAAGAGAAATATCCTACCGTTTTATTAAAATGATATTTACTAAAACCTATAAATTTCACTAATATATATCCAAAGGCAATTCCAAACATAATAAATGCTTGATAGGTTAACTTAAACATAGTATTAGCTCTTTTATAATCACCCGAATAAATATCTTTTACGTATATAATTTCTGGAATTATTATGAGTCCTATGGCACATAATCCTATTGTCACAATAAATAAATCAGAAATCTCAGTATTCTTAATTAATCTTATTAGGATATTCTTATCTTTTTTATTATTTAAGCTAACATTACCGTATAAGACTACCAAACTGTCTTTTTCTTTTGATTCCTTATACAAATGAATAACAAATGAACTAACTAAAAATACAGGCAATCCCCATAAAATTATTAATTGAAATAATGGTGTGTGGGAAACTGCTGGCATAATTTCTGTTGAAATTTGATCAAAATTGAGAGTAAATGGTAGCGCTACTATCCTAGCAAATACAAAAATAAAGATACCTTGTAACGCAGTTACAGATACTAACCTTTTACTAATACCATACACTTTTATATTTGAAAAAAGTATAATAGCCCCAGATACTACATAGTAAATTGGAAAATCCCAGAAATTTGTTGTATGAAATAGCCCTATGAAAAAACCAATAACAAGTGTACAAGGATTAATAACATCTTTCAACATGCTTAATTTTCTATCATCGTTAATTAAATAGGCTTCTTTCATCCACTTCTTCCTATTAAGTAACCAAGCATATAAAATAGCTAATACTGTTAATACAAAGATTATATTTAATACGTGAGCATGTAAATCACCTAACACAAAGGAGTAACTTGGAAACTCATGTATCGTTTTATCCGTTGTTTCAGGATTATATCCAATATATCTTGTTGAATCTGGGAACCAATAATTAGAGAATTCACCTTCAATTCCAAGTATAGTTCGTATTACAGGCACAAGAAAATAATATAATACAAAATGCATATTTCCAGCTAAACTTACAGAAGCACCTGACAAAAGTCCAGCGATAATTGGCGCTTTCTTATATGTTTTATTACTTTCCTCAAAAGAATTTTTAGTAATATTATAAACAATACTAAATGGTAGCATAAATCCTAATGAAGCTAATGTCATTAGCATCAAATTATAACCTACATTAACAGTAACAAAACTTAATTTCGTCATGTAAGTTGCAAGGTATTGTCCCAAATAATAATAATTAATACTTTCTCCTGCAAACCAAAAATCCTGTGGAGGCATATACTCACTTCGCATCATAGAAGTCATAAAACCATAATCCATGAATTTTTCAGTACCATAAGCTTCTGGCTTAAAACCTCTGATATAAGTCCAGATTAAGAATATAATAAAAAACATTACTTCTTCAGTGATTATTAAGTTCAACTTACTAGGTGGTATTAACGGCTGTCTCTTATCTTTACTCCCTACAAAATAAATTACTAGATTAAGAATTAATGCAATAACAACTACAATTACACATGATATAGATGTAAACTTCAATATTCTTAAGGTAGATAGTAACCACATAAGATAGCCCGTCATTGCAAGTCCTATGGTTTTAGCAAATAAATATCCTCTATCGCTAAAATTATAAAATATTTTATTCGTTAATGGCAGAAATATGATTCCCAATAAAAATAGTACAAACCACCAACTCATAAAGGAAGTAAAGTCACTCTTTAATAAATAACCAGCACTAAATATAGCTAATATAAAAAGTATTAAAGCTTTACTGATTTTAAAAAATTCTTTCATATCACGACTCCTATCTTTTATAATTGAGTCTTTAAGCATTTGTTAATTTTATTAAAATCTATAAATGCTTGCTTTCCAATCTTAAATATCTTCTTCATGTTAATTGAATTAACCCCGCCTTGTCTTGGTCTAAAAGTAATAGGCATATATTTAACATTAAGTTTCTCTTTGCCATAGATAACTGATATCATAACATTAGACAAATTATAATCTTTAGGTATTAGTTCAATATACTCTTTTAATGTGTTTGCCTCCATAACTCTAAATGGGGTATTTGCGTCCTTAAGGGATACATGAAAGCAAATCCCAAGGACTACTTTTAAAACTTTAGTAACAAATACACGTGAAAAACCATCTTCTCTGTATTTTCTGTGACCAATAACCATCTGGTGTTCTTTTCGTACATTCCAAAAATCCCAGAATTCCTCTGGAATTGTTTGTCCATCTGAATCTGTTTGAAATATATAATCTGCTCCATTGTTAAGGGCATACTGATAACCATAAAGAATAGTTGCACCATGTCCGCCATTCTTCTTTGTTAAAGGTTGAAAAAGTGGCTTGTCTTTGCTTTCCTCTTTCATAATTTCGTAAGTATTATCTTTACTACCATCATCAATGATAACTAACTTACTATTTCCACCTATTTTTTCTACTACCGGATACCAATCTTTAATAACATTTTTTATATTTTCCTCTTCATTGTAAGCTGGTATTACAATATAAAGACTATCCATTAAGCCCTCCTTTGAAAATATATAATGCACGCCTTACTACTGCGTCCATATTATAATAGCGGTATTCTGCTAATCGACCAACAAATATAACTTTATCATCTTTTAACATCTCTTCTTTATAAAGATTATATTTTGCCCTACAATCTGGCGTTGGGAAAGGATAATATGGTTCTCCTTCACTACATGGAAACTCTTTCATAATAGTTGTATATTTACTTTCTTGACCAGTCATTTGCTTAAATTCTGTAATTCTTGTGTAATCATAGTCATTTGGATAATTTACAACAGGTGCTTCTTGATACTTTTCTTTCGCATAAGTTTCATACTCAAATCTTATACTTCTATAATCTAATTTTCCATATTTATAATCATAGAAATAATCTGCAGGACCAGTATAGATTAATTTCTCATACTCGATATCATCAATTACTTCTTTATAATCTGTATTTAACATTATCTTTATATTTTTATTTTTTATCATATTTTCACACATTTTTGTGTATCCGTATTTTGGCATCCCTTGATATTTATCACTAAAATATCTAGTATCACGGTTAAAACGAATAGGAATTCTTGATATTACAGAAGTGTCTAGCTCGGAAGGATCAATTCCCCATTGTTTTCTTGTATATGATTCAAATATTTTTTCATAAATATCTTGTCCTACTTTACTAAGTGCAACATCTTTACTTGTTTTTATCTCGTCTATAGGTACAGATTGCTTTTTAAGGAAATCTTCTAATTCGTCACAAGATAAATTTAGATTGTACATTTTATTAACTGTTTCTACTGTAATTGGCATAGGTATTAAATTACCATCAACATAAGTTAAAACTCTATGGAAGAAATCATGCCATTCTGTAAATTGACTTAAATAATGATAAACTTCCGCATCATTGGTATGGAATATATGTGGGCCATAATTATGAATTAAAATGCCATGTTCATTATAAGAATCATAAACATTTCCTCCAATATGACCTCTTTTTTCTATCACTAGAACTTTTTCATTCAGTTCATTTGCTATTCTTTCAGCTATTGTTAATCCCGCTAACCCAGAACCTACTACTACATATTTGTATTTCATAATAATACCTCAATCTTTCTTTCTTTTACACAATTGCATATCCCATCTGTAACAGATGTGATACTGTTAATATTAAAATAGGTTACTCTTTCTTTCAACCTTTATCTTAAACGCTTTGATGTGTCATAGATGGACCTTCTTAAACTTCCTGTACCATCTTCATATACTAATGTGTAAGTATTTTTTATATTTTCTTCGTTTAAAAGATAATCTTCACTAGTTCGATTATCTACATCAACAATTATAAAATCAATATCATTTGCTTCAATTAATTCAGTTAATTGTTCACTAGAATTTGATTCATACATATATTTTACTTGCTCTTTGCGATTGTCCGTATCATAACCCGCAGACCATGCATAATATGGCCACCCATAATAAAGCATTGCTCCACCAAGTACTACTTGATTCAAGGAATAATTAGAAGTGAGAAATATATCTTTTGAATCTGAATTCTCTATAATCCAAGTTGTTAATTCATCTTTAGTATTAAGCTTAATAGCATCATAAGAAGAATTTCTATTTAAATATGTTATAAAATCATAAACACCAGTGCTAGTTAAAAGGACGCATAGTATAATACAAGAAATTTTTATAAAAATATCTTTTTTCTTAAACCAATCTGTAATTTTATCTGCTACAAATATACCTACTAGCATGACACCCATCATAATATATTTATGATTAACGGTAACGTCCACTGTTAGTGATATTGTAAATGCAAAAATAATTGGTGTTGCAAAAATAAGAAGAAGATACTTCTTCACACCCTTTTCTACTAAAAAAACGAGAAAGAGTATTATCGGGAGTATTCCAAATAATTTCTCAATATATTCCAAAACGCCAAAAAATGTTCTATTTTCAGCAATAAAGCCAAAAAAATAAGTGGGTGATATTGCATTACCTTTCATGAAAAATGAGCTTTGTATCAGAGAAAGAATGCCAGCTATAATAGCAATGACTAAATACTCCAATCGATTGTTTGATACTATTGCCATAAAAAAAAGTATTACTATAGTCGCAACAAACGCAGCTCCATTCCAAAATGCAATCATTCCAAGTAAAATTCCAAGGCTAATTGCTTTTTTCTTATCTTTTATCTTCCATCCATCTTTATGGAAAAGGAAGTCTAAAAAGCAATTAAATATCCTATCCTTATTACCACTCTTACTAAACTCTCTTTTATCCAAAACGCTATTGTCTAGTTTTACATACTTCGTCTTTAGAAATCCATACATATAATATACATTTGGTAACATTAATATAATTACAAATAACATTACACATAAACTAAATGCTAAATGTCTTTGATTTGCATAAACATTCAAATTCCACAATCCCCAATTTTCATTGGGTGTATATCCAATAAACTCTGTATTTTGGCTTAAAGTTTTAAATATCTTACCTTTTGGTAAAGAAGATATATACGTAAACAAACTTTTAGAGCTTCGGAAGGCAAAAAATAAACATGTTAAATATCCTGCCGAGGGTTTATTTGATATTTTTACTCCTAAAACATATAATAATAAAAAAGTAAAGACAAAACTTAGTATACTTGGAATGTTAAAAGCAAAATCAATAGGGAGTCCAAGAAACTCTAAATTGCCTACTAAAAATTGAAACATAAAATGATACTTAATATCCTCTCCCGCAAAATGTGAATACGCAGTTGGAAAATTATTTCCAACAGAAAAAGAACGAATCATACCAATGTGAGGAGAAAAATCACTAAAAACAGAAACACCTACATACAGATTAGACCCTTTCATATAAAAAGTTGTCCACATTAAAATAACCCCAAGAGCTATAACGAGAATTAAAAATAAAACTTCTCCTTTTGTAAACTTACTTTCCTTTTCAATCATTTGTATATTTCTAGTTTTATTATATATTCTTCTATTTTGTAGAAAAATCATTATTGTGATTAGTAACACTACTGTCATTACAATTACATTAGCGTATAACAATGGCTTTTTAAAGTTCCCAAAAAAATAAGCAGTGATATACGTCGCCCAAGTTATTACTAATGTACCAGTAATGTACCATGCAGGCAATAGAATAAAGTACGGTGATAAATATATTTGACTCCCGTTAAAGCTTTGGTTCGTAATCTTACTTAATTTAGGAAAAGCTATGGTACATATACCATAGCCAGTTAAAAAGCAGATAACTAGGTAGAAAACTCCTAACATATCTCTTTCCCTTCTTTAATACATACTGACACCAAGTATCTTGGTCTTCCTTTTACTTCATGATATATTTTTGCTAAATATACTCCTATAATTCCAAGACTTATCATAATACAACTTCCAATTAGTAATAATAAAATTATTACTGTGGTAAAGCCATCTAGTGCATTTCCTATTATTTTCATAATTATGGTTTGTATACCAAGAATGAAGGAAATAACTAGTAAAATCACTCCCAAAATACTAATAAATTGCAAAGGTATGGTAGTGTAAGAAGTAGTTGCATTAATCGCTAACTTTATTAGACGAGTCAATGACCACTTTGTATTCCCATCTACCCTATCCCCAACATCAAAGTATATTTGCTTTCTATTAAATCCAACCCATGCTGACATACCTCTAAAAAATGTGGTTTTTTCCTCCATACTTCTCCATGCAGTTACTACCTTTTTATCTAACAACTTGAAGTCTGAAGCATTCCGTAAGTCAATGGTAGATGTTTTATATATAAATTTATAAAATAAATTGGCACAATAACGATATGCTTTGTTTTCTTTACCTCTTGTTCTCTTAACACCTTCAATAACATCAAAGCCTTCTTCTCTCCAGAACCGAACCATTTCAGGGATTAAACTTGGTGGGTGCTGCAAATCACTGTCCATCACAACAAGCATATCACCTTCTGAATACTGGATTCCAGCACATATTGCTGCTTCTTTACCAAAATTCCTACTAAGCCTAATTGCAGTAACATTGTGATTTGTATCCGCTAATATTTTCAATTGAACCCAAGTGTTGTCTTTTGAGCCATCGTCCACTAATATAAACTTGTGACTTATCTTAGAATTATCTAAAATATCTTTTATTACATTTATCGATTTAACTATATGTGATTCCTCTTGATAAACTGGTATTACAATGTCTAAAACTGCATTCCTACTTCTATGATTCATACAATAATAATTACTATATTCCATCAAAAATCACCTACATAGAGCCCTTCTCAAAAATAATATTCTATTCAGTCAATGCGGATATTCTAGAACAAATTCGCTACTTGTATATATATAATTACAAATAAAACAGGATACTAATAACATGTACTTCGGTACATTATACTATATATTCCCATAAATAGAAAGAGATTTTTATACTATTACACCCTCTTAAAAGCTACATTCTATAATGTCCCTAAATCAAAATTAAGAATTTTAGCATAAAGTGTCGGATGCTCGTTCATTATAATTTTAATCTCTTCTTCTGTCAAAGATTTTACTGCTTCATTGGCTTTTAGCAATATATTTGCATCATTATATATATCACCAATTTTAAATTCCATTGCCCCACTTTGACGTATTCCAAACATATCTCCAGGACCTCTAAGTTTTAAGTCCTCTCCTGCAATATAAAACCCATCATTGGATTTATTAAGTATTTCTAATCTTTCCTTTGTTTCTTTTCCATTTGAACCACTCACTAAGATACAATAAGATTGATGCTTTCCACGGCCTACGCGGCCTCTTAATTGATGTAATTGAGCTAAACCAAATCTCTCTGCATTCTCTACCATCATAACGGTGGCATTTGGAACATTTACACCAACTTCAACTACAGTGGTTGATACAAGTACATGAATATCACCCTGCTGGAATCGTTCCATTATTTCATTTTTTTCTTTTGGTTTCATCTTCCCATGCAAATACTCTACATTTATAGAAGAAGACATGGCTTCTTTTAATTTTTCTGTATATTCGATTACATTTTCCGCTTCAATAGTTTCACTTTCGTCTACCATTGGGCAGATGACATAAGCTTGTCTACCTGCTTTAATCTCTTTCTCAATGAATGCATACGCTGTATTGCGATAGCCCGTATCCACAACACAGTTTTTAATTGGCAAACGATTGGCAGGTAGCTCATCTACCACAGAAATATCCAAATCACCGTATAAAATAATAGCTAACGTTCTTGGTATGGGAGTTGCACTCATAACTAAAACATGTGGATATTCACCTTTCTCTGATAAGATTTCCCTTTGCCTTACACCAAATCGATGTTGCTCATCTGTAACTACAAGCCCTAGATTATTATATTCAACCTTTTCTTGAATTAACGCATGGGTCCCAATAATAATTGATGCCTCGTGATTTCTTATTTTTTCATATGCCTTTTTCTTATTAGCAGCTGTCATGGAGCCTACTAATAATATTGTTTTTATTCCAAAGGCGGAAAAACTACTAGATAAAGATTCGTAATGTTGAACAGCTAATACTTCCGTGGGAACCATTAGGCACCCTTGATAACCATTTAACGCCATCATAAACAATGCTAATGCTGCAAGAACCGTTTTTCCAGAACCAACATCACCTTGTACCAAACGGCTCATAGAACGATTACTACATAAATCTGTTTTAATCTCTTTCCAAACTCGTAATTGGGCTTTCGTCAAAGGAAACGGTAATTGCTCGATGTATTCATCGCATTCCTTTTTTTCATTCACTAGGAAGGAATTATTAATAATCGTCTTTTTCTCTTTTAACGCTAACAGCGCTAATGTGAATTGAAAAAATTCATCAAAAACTAACCGTTTTCTTGCATCTATTAAAACATCCTTATCTTTTGGAAAATGTATTTCTTTTATTGCACTTTTATACGATATTAAAGCATGTTCTTTTACAATTCTCTTAGGGATATACTCGCCTTTTAGTTCAAGTGAATTTAGAGCATTTTTAATTGCTTTTGATATGGTATTATTGGTTATACCAGATGTCAAAGGGTAAATTGGGTGCAGTATATTCATTTTAGTAACATATTCATCCCTCGTATATATGGTAGGTTGTTCAATCACTAACACACCGTTTTTACGTATGACCTTTCCCCTGAATATAAAATGATATCCCATATATAATTTATTTTTTAGAAATGGCATATTGAACCAACTAAGCATCATACTTCCCGTTGGATCTTTTACCATACAACTTAATATTTTTAAGTTTTTAACTTGCTTTATTGTTACGTTTGACACTACAGATGCTTCAATAGAACATACTTTTCCTTCTTCTAAAGTAGATATAGGTATCGGAGGTAAAAAGGCATCATAATTTCTTGGATAGTGACTTATGATATCTTCTACCGTAAAAATATGTAATTTGCTAAAATCCTTTTCTGTTTTTTCTCCAATCCCTTTTATAGCTCTGATAGGATCCCCTAGACTAATAACCGTTTCTTTACTCATACTAACTACCAAGCCCTTCTTTTTATTAGGAAGTTTATACTTATCTTTTCTTACTAGAATTATGATATAAAAAAGATCCTTCTATTTTTTATATTCTTAATGGTAAATTATTTACAATTAGAATTATAATACGTTGAAGGATCTTTATCTATATTTATTCTATATATTAATTCTATCTATTTATATCTATCTATAATATCTATTCTACTGATAATACATAATAATAAATTGGTTGACCACCATAATGAATTTCAACATCAATATGGGAATATTCTTTTGCGACTTTCTCCGCTAAGATTTCAGCATCTTGTTCAGAAACCTCTTCCCCATAATATATACTTATAAGTTCAGAATCATCATCAACTAAACCTGCAATTAATTCTAAGGTAGTGCCTATAATATCTGTTCCCACTGATAGAATTGTTTTATCATTAAGCCCCATTATATTTCCTTGCTTAATATCTTTTCCATCAATATTAGTATCTCTAACAGCATAAGTTACCTGGCCACTCTTAACTTTTTTAATCTCAGCTAGCATTCTACTTTCATTTTCCACAATAGATTTATCATGAACAAAATTAATAATCGCAGTAATACCTTGTGGCACTGTTTTTGTTGGTATAACAATTATGTTTTTATCTTCTGTTAAATCTTTTGCTTGATTAGCAGCTAAAATAATATTACTGTTATTTGGGAAGATAAAGATATTATCAGCATTAACATTATCGATAGCAGTTAACATATCCTCTGTACTTGGATTCATTGTCTGACCACCAGCAATAATATAATCAACACCTAAACCATTAAATATTTCATTAATTCCATCACCAATAGAAACGGATATAAATCCTACATCTTTTCTAGGTTGTTTTTTCTTATCTTCTAATTCTTTTTCTTCTTGTTGCTTTGCAGCCAATTTTGCCGCATCTTTAATTAGTTTTTCATTATGCTCTTCTCTCATATTATCAATTTTTATACGAGAAAGGGAACCATAAGTTAAAGCTCTTTGAATTGCAAGTCCAGGGTCATTTGTATGTACATGAACTTTGACAATGTCATCGTCAGATACAACAACCAAAGAATCACCAATGGTTCCTAAATAATCCTTAAACTCTAATTCTATTTTTTCATTGTATTCTTTTTCAACCATAATAATAAATTCAGTACAATAACCAAATTTAATATCAGCAGATATACTTTCTAAATTTATATTTACATCCGCCTTAGGAGCTAACGGAACTACATCAAATGTTACTTCTTTCCCTAATAAGGCATCGTATGCCCCCTTCATTATTTCAAGTAAGCCTGTTCCACCAGAATCAACAACTCCAGCATCTTTTAAAACTGGTAGTAACTCAGGTGTATATGCTAATACCTCTTCCATATGGGAAAGAACTTCTTTACCAAAATAAATAATATCATCTGTTTCACCAACTAAGGATGCTGCTTTTTCAGCACCTCCTCTGGCTACAGTTAAAATAGTACCTTCTTTTGGCTTCATAACTGCTTTATAAGCTGTTTCTACTGCCTTTTGAAAAGCATTTGCTAATATAGTAACATTAATTTCTTCATGTTCTTTAATTTCTTTCGCAAAACCTCTAAATAACTGAGACAATATAACACCAGAATTACCCCTAGCACCACGAAGAGAGCCACCAGAAATTGCTTTTGCTAAAGTTTCTATGGTTGGATTCTCAATTGCAGCAACTTCTTTTGCTGCCGCCATGATAGTTAATGTCATATTCGTTCCTGTATCCCCATCAGGTACTGGAAAAACATTTAATTCATTAATGTATTCTTTTTTAACTTCAATGCTTTTTGCTCCTGCTAAGAATAGCTTTTGCAGAGTTTTTGCATCAATTGTATTTATAGCCACAAATTTTTTCCTCCTTAAAATGAATCTTCATTAGTCTATGACTCTAACGCCTTCGACAAATATATTTATTTTAATTACTTCCATTCCTGTAAATTCTTCAACTTTATATTTAACATTGCTGATTAAGTTTTCTGCAACAGCAGATATACTAACGCCGTACGATACTATAATATGCAAGTCAATAATTATTTTGTTATTCTCTACAGCAATATTTACACCATGACTAAGACTTTCACGTTTTAGGAGTTTAACAAGTCCATCCTTTACATTTACAGATGCCATTCCAACTACACCAAAACATTCCACTGCGGAAGAACCAGCGTATTTGGCAAGTACATCATTATCTATTAATACTTCACCTATTTGTGTATTCATATGCCCTTTCATAGAAACCCTCCAATTCTCATTTTATTAGCTTAGGCATTTGCTTATATTAGATAAGCATTTTCATCACCTATACTATCATGCATTCATATTATACCCTTTTTTCTTAAAAAATGGAATACTAATTTTTGAAACAACAATTATACATTAAATTATACCATATTTTTAGTAAATTATGATATAAAAATATTTTTTTCTGCATATATATGGTATTATCATTAATCTTATAATGATTTTTTATACTTAAGCTCCATTTAATACTCTTTCTTATAAAAACTCAGTCTATAAATTATGCCAAATGTTATTCACTTTGCAGAATGGAGATTATATATGAAAAGAATGATAGGATTTATTTTATTTTGGATAGCCATAGGCATGACCATAATGTTATTTATTACAAACGGTATATTAGCTGTCTGTATTATTATACTTTTTCTAGTGTTAGGCTATAACCTCTTTACTTGTTAATCATAAAAAAAGGGTGTCTCAAAGACACCCTTTCTCAATTAACAAATGTTAATATTACGCG
>JAEWHU010000378.1 GCA_023387635.1 Bacillota bacterium | reverse complement strand
CACCACATCACTGTAAGGCTATCTCTAAAGAATTCTGTTTCACCCTACCAGGTAATCTCTGTGAGGATCCAAGTTCCATAGATGTTAAAATTGTAGCTAACTACATATATACCAATCCACTAGGCACTTTACCATGCTCCGATAAAACATGTGGTTATGAAAAATAGTATTATTTAATTTAAACAAAAAGTTTAGTTTAATATCCAAAAAATAGCAGCAATAAATCAATATAGATTTTTTGCTGCTATTTTTATTAGCACATCTCCCATTACAAAATATCCAATAAATCTTTTATATTAGATATTCTATAATCTTCTTTATAAGGTATTTCAACTGGTAAATCAACTTGATCGGCATTAATCCATGCACAATCCATACCAATCTGCTTAGAGCATAGCACGTCATAAGGCTGATCACCTACATAAAGACACCCATTCGCTTCAAGTCCAAGTTCGCTAAGAGCAATTTGCATAATTTGTATATCTGGTTTTGATACGCCTACGATGTCAGATATTACAATCACCTCAAAGTATGTAGAAAGTCCAACTTCACTTAAATAATCCATTAACCAGGAATAGTGATTAGATACTATAGCTAAGCGGTATTTATGTTTTAAATTATCTAAGACCATGGTAACACCAGGTATTATTGTCATCTGTTGAGTTGGTATAGGCAAGTTACTTAATTGTTTTAAATACTCTTCCTTGCACATATCTACATCCATGACACAATTAAGCGCAGCTTTATCTAACAAAACATTTAATTCTTCTTTAGAAATATACGGTTCACCACATTGCTCTTTTCTAGTTTGTTCACAAATTGTCCAATTAATAATTCTAGAAATTTCTTTTGCTTTATCATCACATATTATATAACCCAACTCACGCAACCTATCCCCATATATCTTGGCATAATTGGGGGTATATTCAATAAGTGTATCACTAACATCAAAAATAATTGCATTATACATAAATAACTCCCTACTAGCTTCTCTGTTCGTATATTATATAAACTGAATCGCTTTCATGTATTCTTCTGCGATAATTGCATGACCAATTGCACTTGGATGCACTCCATCCTCAGCCATTTCTACGCAAGTATACCTTTCAACCTCTGCTTTTGCAAAGATGCCATCTAATGGAAGATACAGATCTGCATATTCTTTAGCTAATTTTCTAACCACCTGAATCTTAGGATCTAAGTCTTCTCTCCACTTTTCCCTATCTGGTAAAGAATTAAGTAAAAATGGTTCTATTATCATAATCTTACAATGAGGCAAATCTAGTTTAATTTTTTCTAATAACTCTCTGTAACCTTCTTCAAATTCTTCTGTACTTGTAGGATCATTTCTATCATATCTTCTCCACGTATCATTAATACCAATTAATATAGATATAAAATCTGGCTTAATTTCTTTAATATCCGTATCATAACGGGCTAATAAATCGACTACCCTATTTCCTGATATTCCTTTATTAATAAATGTAACTTCATTCCCTGGAAATAATAATTGATACATACTAGATACCACTCCTGGATACCCGTGTGAAAGTGATTTTATATCCTCTCTATCTCTTCCACAATCTGTAATACTATCTCCTTGAAATAAGATAACTTGACCTTTTTTAAATAATTCCTTCATCTTCGCACCAAACCTTTCTTTGCTCAAATTTAATTCTAATACTTATAATATAAATTATTATGAATAGATAAAATCAGTTCAATTCTTAGTTTTAATAATTTGTGCTTAACACAAAATATGTATTACTATATATGGGCATTTTAATTGCTTTCGTATTCCACAACTTCTTAAATTCTTTTACTGCTATCTTTCGATTGAATAATCCATTATTATCTTCGCAGTTAACAAGAAAATTTAATGACTCTGCTAAGTAAAAATACTCTTTATCATAACCTGTTACTGGAACGTAATGCGTATAATTTTTATTATTAAACACCTTAATAAATACAATAACAGGTACCCCTTTACTAATATGATATTTCAAGGTTTCTATATTACCTTTGCGATAGCTTATTTGAAATCCATAATTGCGAGTATTATTAATTATTCCTTTCGGATATACATAGCCAGTTCTCATCTTATTAGGAAAATCTTCATATAATTTAATTCCATCAGCATCTATACCAAAATGTCGAAATACATAAGCACTTGAAAAAGCTGCACATTCATAATTATCTTGAATATCAATTCGATTATTATTTATTATCTGATATACTTCTGGAACGCTTTTTTTCATTTTCCACTCAAGTTTGGGTAATGTCATTAAATAAGCATCAACTATAATGGTAATCACAAACCAATTTATAATATTAATTAAGATCCATACCATATTGTTCTTTCCTCCTACTACCCAATAATTTATGCTTGTATTATTTACTTGCATTAATTCATATCCCAAATTATAACTACAATCTTAGTTAACAACTAAATAAACGCGTTTCATTTGGTTTTTATTTATTCGGTTTATTATACCATAAATATTGGAAATAATGGTAGTAAAATATAAAATAAAGAATGCCAATACTCTTCTATTGATAAATAATAGTGAGCATTGACATTCTTTATAACTGTACGTTTATTTGTTTTTGATGCTTTTTATAATAAATTATTTAACTAATTTATTTCTATTTTGGTATTTTGAATATAGATAAATCTTACCAAGTTTTGATTTCTTAATCTATCAATTTTCCGATGATAACTATGCAAATTCGACCATTTATATTCACAATTATATAATACCAAAGTTTAAACAATCCAATTTGTTGTAAATTTTGAGTGCACTTATGCATATCAATCGTTTCAATATAAACATTTTGTACTACACATTGCCATAAAAGTTACTAATTTAGGTTGAAATTAGTATTCGTCCATCATATAATAGCATTATAGTTAAATTTTTCTAATACAGGATACATATAGTATAGACTTGGAGGTTGTAACATGCCTAGGCACAAAAAATCAATTATCGAATATCGTAATTATAATCTCTCTTTTTCTTTCCCTGTTTTATTACTTGCTGGTAACCGTTGGAAGATATCCGATCAAAAAAGTGGCAGACTTCATTTTCATAATTGCTTAGAGATTGGAATATGTCACACGGATGGTGGAACAATGGAGTTTGAGAATGCACCTGTCCAATTTAAAGCCGGAGATATCACTTGCATATCCAAGAATTTTCCTCATACCACTTACAGTAATCCAGGAACAGCAAGTCTATGGTCATACATATTTTTTGATCCAAGCGAGTTATTTCATAATTTTGCAAATAATATTTCTGATCATTTGGATTATACATCAGAGAATAAAGATTCATTTAAATACTTAATTTTAAACAAGGAACATTACCCTAAGATACATTTTCTTGTTTCTAATGTTATAGAAGAACTAACTCATAAACCTATCAATTATCAGTTAACTGTTCGTTCTCAATTGCTACATTTATATATTGAAATTTTTAGAATTCAAGAAGCAAATGCAAAAAGTAACACAATGCCACAAAATGATATTGCTAGAGATAATGAGCTTGTTATAATACCGGCCCTAGATTACATACGTATGAATTATATGCACCAATTTACTATGGAACATTTAGCCACTATATGTCACTTTAGTGAAACTCACTTTCGTAGAGTATTTCATTCAATTATGGGTACAAGTCCCCTTAATTATTTAAATAATACACGCATTACAAAAGCCTGTTCTTTACTTAGAAGTACAGAAGACTCAATTCTTACAATTTCTGAACGTGTAGGCTTTCGCTCGGTTTCTAGTTTTAACAGGTATTTTCAAAGGGTGATTGGATGTTCACCACGTGATTGGAGATATCAATGGTTGCAATCCGAAACAAAAGCAACGAAACAATCCATATATGAATATAGTGGATGGGTGTAAAAATTACATATAAAAAAGTCCATCCCAAAATTGTTAAGCTTTTGGGATGGACTTTTTACTTGGTCTACTTTCGTTTCTTTGCAGATATAATTAACATCATTGGTCTGCGAAGTTCATCTTTCATTCCCCTGACTGTATGAAGTAAATCCTCTGATGGTTGTGGTTCTACAATTCCGGTTAATTCAAATCCACCTTGTAGTAAAACATTCAAATATGTTGTAAGCGTCTTATGATACTTAATAACCTCTTCTCCAAGAAAGTTAGAATTTCTCTCGCCTTCATAAAAGTAATTATCAACAGGAAAATGATGAATGTTCCCATGTTCATCATAATACCAATCCTGGGTTCCATAAGCTGTAAAAACAGGGTGCTCCACAGAGAAAACAAAATCTCCACCTTGTACAAGACAATCTGATACCTTTTTTACTATGTCCTCAAAGGACTTAATATAGTGAAATACCAGTGAACTAATTACTACATCAAATGAATTCTCATGAAAAGCTATATCCTCTATTGGCATATGAATATATTCAATATTGCTGTCTGTTTTCTCTCTTGCTACCATAAGCATATTTGCTGAAATATCAACTCCAGTGACAGTTTTAGCACCGTGACAAATGGCATACTGGCAATGCCAACCAAAACCACAACCTAAATCCAGAACTCTTTTATCTTTAAAATCTGGCAACATTGATTCAAGGGTTTTCCATTCGCCTGCACCTGCTAAGCCTTTTACAGAGCGTTCCATTTTACTGTATTTTTCAAAGAAATTATTATCGTCATATTTATTTTGTTTCATTTTTACTCCCACTGCAAATCATATCTGCTACCAAATGTGATACTGCCACTTATTTATTTCATCATTTACATAGATACTATATTAACAAATATCACAAAAACCAGCAAGGTTTTAATGGCGTAAAAACAAGTAATCATATACTCTTTTAGAACATTCTTCTATTTAAAAGACAAACTCACTTGTGTGTCTCCTAAAGTCAAAAGCACTGGAAACTCAAAGTTACCAGTGCTTTTGACTTTTCTATTATTAAACGGATTTAAAATTTTTCTATCCAGTATATTATTTTTTGTCTAAAAATATTTTTGTTTCACTTACTACAACACCACTAAGCGCAATAAGTGCAATTAAATTAGGTATAGCCATCATTCCATTAAAGATATCAGCGATAGTCCATACCGCTGATACCGTCATAAACGGTCCAATAAATACTGCTGCTATGTATAACCAACGATATACTTTTACAACTTTTAGATTACCTCCTACAAGGTACTCTAGACAACGTTCTCCGTAGTAGTTCCATCCAAGAATTGTAGTAAAAGCGAAAAATACAAGGCATAACATCAGTATTCCAGTACTAATTACAGTCGGAAATGGTAACCCAGTTTTAAATGCATGGGATGTTACAGCTACACCTTCCAGACCAATATTCCAGCTATTTGTAAGAAGAATTGAAAGTCCTGTCATAGTACATATAACAATTGTATCAATAAAGGTACCCGTCATAGAAACAAGACCCTGACGTGCAGGAGACTTTGTTTGTGCTGCAGCTGCAGCAATTGGAGCACTACCTAAACCAGATTCATTAGAGAAGATTCCCCTTGCAATACCTTTTTGCATTGCTACTATCATAGCGCCTATTGCACCACCGCCGATAGCCCTTATTCCAAAAGCACCTTCAAATACAGATTTTAGAACTGATGGTATTTCACTAGCATGAGTTACAACGATGATTAATGCAAATATTACATAGAATACTGCCATAAATGGAACGATAATTTGAGATACACTAGAAATTCGTTCAAGTCCACCTATTAACACTAACGCAACACAAATTGTTAAAATGATACCTGTAATGACAAGAGTCCATGAATATTCTCTTCCTAATAGTGATACAGTCCATCCATTATTAGGATCAAAAAAATTATTTACAGCACTGGTAATGCCGTTAATTTGAGTAAAAGTACCAATTCCAAGTAAACCCGCACCTGCACCAAAGAAAGCGAATAATTTCGCAAGCCATGTCCACTTTTTCCCCATACCATTTTGAATAT
>JAEWHU010000351.1 GCA_023387635.1 Bacillota bacterium | reverse complement strand
AGCGTACATGGGCTTCACCCATACCACGCGCTCCACCTGTAATAACAGCTACTTTATTATCTAAACGTCCCATAATATACTCCATTCTAACGCATTAGCGCCTTTCTCATGTCAATTGTATAGTTGTATAATTGTGATTTATCTTAAAAAACATTGTTATTCACCTAAAAATACATTCATAGAATAACATTTCACATAAAATATTTTCTATCTACGATAAACAAGGAATGATTAAATTAGTATGAATAGGGCAATAATGAAAATCATTATCATTATGCTTAACTATATAATAATGAATTAAAGGTGATTTGTAAATATATAAATATGTTATGTGTGATCTAATCACATAAAGCTTGTTAAAGAAGGAATAATACTATTATATTCTGTTGGTAGAGTTATCACTGATTAATTATCTGTGTCCCTGTCAAGTTGCAGTGGAAATAAATATATATTTTTATACTGCCAATCATTTACTAAAGAAGTGATTGGCAGTATTTATTGCTACATTACATACCTTCCTCAATTATTTTCTTTAAATTTAAACTTTCTTCAAAGTTAGGATCTAACAGTAATGATTTATCAATGTATTCCATAGTTTTTTCAAGTATTTGCATATTATAATAACATAAAGCAATTTCATAATAGATTGCGGAATCTTCTCCATAAAATTCGATGGATGACTGAAAAAATTGAATTGCATCATAATCATATCCAAAGTATGCAAGTAAAGAACCAAAGCAATATGCTAAATTACCATCTTCTCCTATTGGATAGTAATTATCCCAGATATTATAGATGGCAGATACTAGTTCTTCTATAGGAAAATTCTCTTCTTCCGGGGAAGTCCCCTCTTCCCTAATTCTCTCAAGTAATGTGTTATAAAACTCCGCAAAGGTTCTCGCATCCCAGTTAGTATATCTTAAAAATGTGAATAACTCTTTTGTGGTAAAGGATTTATGCCTTGACACCATGGCCTTTTTAATTGTGAAAAAATCATCTGGTCCAATGGTTTCGATAATATCGTAATAAGCCATCTTAGTTTCAACAAAATCATGGGATCTCTTACTTAGTGTAAATAAGGACATTGTTATATTTTCATGGTCATAAATACTATGAATTGCATTACCGCCAAACCCGTTAAAGTACTTTTCTATTGCATGGAAGTTAACAGTAAGAGAGATGGAGCCGTGTTTCGATAAAAAAGGATGATAGTTTTTATCCATGGAAGAGGTACTTCGATATCCTTTATCTGAAGAGAGTAGTATAATATCATCGTTAAATAACTCCATTAATCTATGAATACAACGAAGGGATATAATAGGTAAAGAAAATGCAGTATCCTCAAGACAATTTTGATAGAAGAGAAGAATATCATTTATATTTTTTTCTTCATAATAGTTACTTCCATCAATTTGTTTATCTTCATAGGAATAATCTAAGTTAGCAAGAATGGAATTGTCCTTTTCGTCACTAGGTCCCTCGCTAGACCTAATTGTAATTAAACCTTCATATAATTCACCGTTCTTAACATAAAAGCTATCTTGTGGAAGGCTGTCAAAGGTATAATTAGCAAATAAAATTAAAGGATTTTTTACACTTCCTCTTTTTAGTACTATATTACTTTTTCTTAAATGAAGTGCATCATCTTTTGTCATATCAAAAGTAGCGCAATCTAAAATACCACTTTCAAAATAAGGTTGTAAATAACTATGGTTTAACCAATATTCAATATTTCTTTCAGCAAAATCAGTTACAATATATTTAAATTTTAATCCTTTTAGCGAAGACTGTTGAGTCAAGTGTATAAATCTTTTTAGGAATGTATAGGTAAATCTACCTACTCCAGCAGCTAGTTCTATAAGGTATATGGTAGTTTCTTTATCAAAATTTTCGCTTGAAGCAATATCTCTACAATATCCAAAAGCTACTTTCGCGTAGATATTAGCGATGTAAGGATTGGTCGTTATATATTGAGGTACAATTCCTTTTCTCCATGCTTCTGGTCCTTGATTTGCGTAGAAATCAGATTGCAATTTCCATATCATAGACTGTGACAATGGTTTACTAGCTTCAAGGATTTTAGTGTCTGTTATGAGCGTTTTAGTAATAGCTCTCTTCGTACTATGTTTTCTTATTTTGTCCATTTGGTAATTCCTCCAAAGATTTGTAGTACCTCATTTATTGTATTATTGATAAGGTTTTTTTTACTAGTAATACAATACATTCATTACGTTTGTATCTGTACGAAAGTATTGCTGTAATATTATATATCAAATTAGGTTGAATAGAAAAGCATTTTTTATTAGTGAAATAAGAGAAATTCTAATATATTTTGATTGCAACATTTAATAATAGTAATCTCGGCAAGGTATGTATATAATTGACAAACGTATATGGAATAAGTACAATATTGATATGTTGTTATAAGAGAAAAATAGTACATTACAAAATAAATTAGTTATAATAGAAAGTGATATGAAATGTTAAAAGAAGCAGTAATTCAGATATTATCAATATTAGATAAAGAATACGGAACTACTAAAGAAGGTTTTTTACATTATGAAGATTGGCAACTTTTACTTGCAATTATGTTAAGTGCTCAAAGTACAGATAAGCAAGTATATGAGGTATTACCTAGGTTATGGAATCGATTTTCATCAATTGAGCAAATGGCAGAAGCACCGGTTGATGAAATTGAAGAATATATTAAATCAATTGGATTATATAAGAGTAAGGCTAAGAACATGAAGCAATGCTGTATTCAAGTAATTACTGAATATGGTGGTAAAGTGCCAAATAGTGTGGATGAATTAGTTAAATTATCTGGTATTGGAAGAAAATCTGCTACATTATTTTTAGCAGATGCTTATAATATACCAGGAGTAACAGTGGATACCCATGTTTTGCGTATTGCAAAACGACTTGGATGGGCAAAAGGAAAGAATCCAGTACAGGTTGAGCAGGAACTGATGGAACTACTTCCAAAAGAAAATTGGAATCGTATCAATTTTCAACTCATTTATCATGGACGTAGTGTTTGTACTGCAAGAAAGTGTAAATGTGAACAATGTGTTTTGAGTGAATGGTGTGAAAAGATAGCTTAAATTGTTTTATATATTATAGTTAATTAATATTAAGGTATTTTAATTAGTAAATATAAATTTTTACTAGACTTCAGGAAATCTAATATATGAGAATGTAAGTGTATTACAAGATAATACAGAGGGATTTGGAAAAATAAGAAAAATACCAAAAAGTTATATGAAAATATTCTATTTTAAGTTATAGTTTTATAACAGGGTACGGTGAACAAACGTGTTGACATCAGTTGAAATAAAAGAATCAAACTTTCTGGTTTGGTTCTTTTATTTTTGTCCAATTATGGGCAACTTATTATGAGTGAAAGTCTTAAGCGTGCCCTGCAGTAGAGAATTAATTGTTACACTAGCTATATTATGAAAAAAATGGTAATATTATTGGTGAATATATATTTGAATCAAATATTAAAAAATTAGTAAAAGCAAGGAGATATCTTAAAGATGGAAAAATACATCAGTATTTTAATTTTGTTTCTTTTAGCAGTTATTTTAGAAAATATTATTGGATGGGCTGGTGGAATTTTACATAGTGTATCCTCTGGTGTAGACAGTACATATGCAGTTTTCACATTCCGAGAAGATAGAAATCAATCTATGTCAACAAATGTTTTAATAAATGTTTGTATGCCAAATGTAGCTATGATTTTTATATTTATGGTCTCGCATTCAAATAATTTGAAATATATTCAAAGATTTTTAATATTATTTGTCCTTTTTTATTACATTTATCGTTGGTTATTAATCTGTATCATTAAACGAAGAAAAGAATTATACAGATATAGTTATGAATTAGGAATGGCCTTAACCGGGTTATTATTATCATATTTAATAAAAAAATATTTATTTATTAGCAGTGATAATGTTTTTATATCTGTTGAAGAACTAAGACCCGAGTTATGGCTAGCAATAATATTCGTAATATATAAATTTATAATTCAGATAGTAGATAAAATAGCTGTCCAAAAGAATGTTGTAACAGAGGGAATGATCTCAGATTATATAACTAATAAATTTAATAAATTTTTTACAAAATTTGAACATTTAATGGAAGTTAACAT
>JAEWHU010000341.1 GCA_023387635.1 Bacillota bacterium | reverse complement strand
CATTGGAAATACAGATAAATATTTAATTAACTCGACATGTCAAAATTTAGATGACAAATCAACGATGGATATTAAGTTTTATAATATCGAAGATGAAAGTTATCTTTGGAATATGGATATCTATATGAAACCAAAAGATCCGAATGCTACTATGGGTCCTTCATCTATGTATGGGATTGATTTAGTTAACTCGTATTCTAATGACCAAGAAGTATTTCTTGTGTTTAGCGGTAGGGGATCTCTTTATATAAATAATATTAATGAATATATTGATTATAGTTCTATAATTATTGTTTGCGTTGACCCAATCAAAAAGAGTATCTTATCAATTGATTGGAAGCGTATGGAGTATGGTTGTACTTTCTACAATGCCTCCATAAAAATAGATAATGAAGTTATATTTCTAGCAGACTCTAATGTGCTTTTCTATTATGACATGAATACTAGAAAATTTAAAGAGAATTATACAATTGTTAATAAACCTTATCATGGATATGTACAATGCGCTACAACTGTTGATGATAAATTTATAGTTATAGACATTGAATATAATGATATGACAGAAAAATCATATCATCATATAATGACTATTGATACATCTGGAAATTATTCTAATCAACAAAGTGTAAATATTGGTCCAAATACTGGGATTTACTCTATGATGGCAAAAGATGATAAATATTATTTAGCATTAGTAGAGAATAATATAATTAGAATCCATACATATGATTTAAATATGAAGGAAGTCAAGTCAGAAAAACTACCATACGATAGCATAATATATAAGTTATCAAACTATCAAAACGAAATTACATATTTAACTAATTACAGACGTGATACAGTATTAGCTATTGGGAATAATAGTCATGCATTTAATAATCCTAATTTCATATATACTAATTATAAATATGCTGATTATTGTATATACAAAGATATTATATACATAAGAGTACCTGACGGAATTTATAAGGTGACAATGAAGTAGAAATTGAAAAGAAAAACATATAATTTAAATTAGCCTGCTGGTATATTAATCCATCAGGCTTTAAATATTATTTTTTAAATATATTTAATAATCTTAAATAATGATTTGCTTCACGTAATGTATGGTCAGCTAATAAAGGAATAATAATAGATTTAACTTTACACTCTAATATGCCTTGTGTTCCTTGAGCTTTGAACTCGCGGATAGCTCTTGTTGCCTCTAAACTATCTGCTGTTACTTGTGAAACTGGGATTGTATTATCCATAGCCGCTTTAGCTTCTTCTGTAAGTTGGTCAAATTGATTACCAAAATTATTGGCTGCAATTATTAAATCATTTTCTGTAGGGTCTAGTAATCCACGAATAAATTTTGAGTGTTCTGCCATAATTCTATTCCAGAAGAATTCTTGTTTTAAGGCTTCATTTTCAATATCAAATTCCTCTCCACTTTGTAACATGTGAACCATTTGTAAATAAAGATTAGCTTCACGTAGAATATGGTCAATTAATAGTGGATAATTTACTGTAAACATCTGGCATGATAATACATTAGATAATATGTTGGATTTAAATGTTATTAGTGAAGTAATAAGTTCTATAGCTCGTTGATTTATTTGGTAAACGCGTTGATCTAATCTATGATCTAACAAAGTAGTTCTAGTACCACCCATCAAATCCATCTCAGCTTTAGTTATTTCCGAAGGTATGTCAACTCCTGTATAATACGAGGAAGCCATTTCAGCGTCTATCGTATATTGTGTAAAAACTTCACCAGAGTTAAGGACATCTGAACTAACAACACCATTTGATATTGATACTACTTCCCATAATAACCTATCGAATTCTTTTCGAAAGCTATCCGCTTGCTGGGTATACGCACCATCTCTAGGTGTGAAACCTAACTCTAAAAAAAACGAGTGTTCTTTCATAATTCTACCAAAAAATAAATGTAATTCTAATGATTGTCTGACAAATTCCCTACATGGGACCATAATTACTCCTCTGTTAAAAAAATCTTCATAATATATTATGATGATCATTAACAATTTAGAATAAGTTTGAATCATATCAAAAATTTACATGTATATATTAAAATAACTATTGCAAAAAATGGAAATAAGTAGTACAATGTACCTAATTTATCAAGGGCAAACTTATCGAAAGGTAGGGACGCAAAGCTTAGGGTCTAAATCTGTTTACAGATATGACAGCCGGTTGCATATACAGAAACAATTACTTAGTAAATCTGCAATTAAAGGATGCCCAAATGTTATAAGATAGATAACTTTGTATGTCAAAAGTTTATCATAATAGCATTTGAGCACCTTTTTTATTATTGCTACAAATAAAACTTTACTATGGATTGTATAGTAAGTTACGCAGTATTGTAAGTTACACAGTAATGTATTTACTCATACGTCAGAAAAAAGATTGTTAGAATATATAGTAAAATTAAGAATTTTTATGTAATGAGTAATTTGTATAATTATAATTGCTGTAGCAAAGAAGGTGGAATATTTGTGATAAAAAAATGGTTGTGTTATAAATGTATTATCCCGATGATAGTACTTTGTTTAATTTTTTTCGCCTATTATGTAAATAATGATATGGTAAATGTTGGTTTGATAGAAAAAATATCATCTGAAAAACACGATTCATTTTTATTAATATTGTGTACTATGTTATTTGTTTTATTATTAATAATGATTGCGGTATGTTTTCGCTTAAAGATGGTATCGGATAGAAAGGTATCTGATACAGAGAGAGAAATAAAACATATAACAAATAGTGTTCATGTTGGTTTTGTTAACTTTGATGTTGATAATAACTTTTTCATTCATTATGCTAGTAACGGTTTTTATGATATGTTGGGGTACACAAAGGTAGAAGTAGCTCATTATGAAAATAGTTTACTTACTTTTATACATCCATTTGACGTTAATGAATTCGTTCGAATTAAAAAAAGTTCTTTGGTAGACAATTCTATTCAAAAAGAATTACGATTAATAACAAAAGACGGAACTGTTTTATGGGTTCTAATGAATGGAAACTATATATGTGATAAAGACAGTTGTCAGATAGTTTCTGCAGTCTTTGTTGATATTACTGAGTCGAAGAAGATGCGTGAGAGGATACAGTTAGAAGAAGAAAGATACCGTGTAGCTGCAGAAATATCAAATGATATCTTATTTGAATATAATATTGAAGAGGATGTTATGATATATGCTAAGAAGTTTGAAGAATTATACGGAAAAGAGCCAATTATAAATAATTTTTCTAAACTTGATTTAAAGAATACAGATTTTATATATCGTGAAGATAGAGGTGTTTTTTCTGAATATAGTAGAGCATTGCGAAGTGGTAAAGAGATGGTTGAGTCAGAATTTCGTATTATTAATGCAGACAATGCTTATGTATGGTGCCATACTAGAGGAAAAACTATATATGATGAAAAGAAGAATCCGATACGTGTAATTGGCAAAATTGTTAATATAGATTTGCATAAAAAAGAACTTCAAACTTTAGAATATAAGGCAAAAAGGGATCCATTAACGAATGTGTATAATAAAAGTATTACAAAGGAGCTAATTGATTCATTTACAGAAAAATATCCAGATGGTATTCATGTTTTTACGATTATTGATATTGATGATTTTAAAGGAATTAATGATAGATACGGGCATTTACAAGGGGATAAGATATTGACTTTCGTTGTAAATCAAATTAAAAAAATTTTTAATTCAGGTGAAATACTTGGAAGAATAGGTGGAGATGAATTTGTTGTGTTTATAGGTAACATATCGGACAAGTCTCTTATTA
>JAEWHU010000217.1 GCA_023387635.1 Bacillota bacterium | reverse complement strand
ATTAGCAATAACTAACTTAATATTATTATATATGATACAGCTCAAAATGTCAATAACAATATTAATAATCATTACTATTATTGATATTATTTATTATAAAATTTTAATTATTAACATCCACATTATTAGCGAAAACTTCCGATATTATACCTAACAATCAATATAAAAGAAAAAAATGAACACATCACATTCTAACTTTTATAAGTTAGTTGTGATGCGTCCCTTATTAATAATTTCTCTTACTCTATATCCTAATTATGTTCTACTGGAAACATAGCATCATAAGTTCTCTTTTCACTTACGGCTAAAGTTAAGTCTACCATTTTTATGGTATCTCCAATTAGAATTACTCCTACTAAAACATCATCTACAAAATAGTATTTTTCATAATTTCTATTACCTTCACGGATTTCTTTCGTTTTATAAGTGAGCTCTTCATTTTTACCATTATCTCCGATTGAAAATAGGGCAGTATTCATTCCGTGAAAAGTTAACGCTGCTGGTACAATTTCATAAGTAAGATTATCTCCTGCTGCATTTGCACCTGCTACCTTTCCCATTTCAATTGCTTGTGGCCATATGGCATAATTTAGTCCCTTATATTCTGCACAATCTCCACATGCATAGATATCAGGTATACTTGTCTCCATCTTTTCATTCACGATAATACTTCTATTTACATCAATTCCTGCATTTTTTGCAAGTTCAATATTGGAACGAACACCACTTGAGATTATTACAAGATCGGCAAGAAACAATCGTCCATCTTCTAATTTAACTCCAGTCACCTTATCTTCACCCATGATTTTACTAATATTGGCATTAAGATGAAATCTGATATCTGCATCTTTAATAATCTCTCCTAATAGTTCACCAGCTTCATTGTCAAGTTGTCTCACCATTAGTTTATCAGCCACTTCAAGAACTGTAACATTACACCCCGCTTTTTTCATTTCCCACGCTGCTTCAAGACCTAATACACCACCACCGATTACCACAACATTTTTAATGTTAGGTAGCAATTCTCCTATTTTTTTAACATCCGTATATCTTCTGATAGCAATCACTTCTTCTTTATCACTTCCACTAATAGGTGGAATAAAACATTCCGCTCCTAGGGCGTAGATACATTTGTCAAATAGTATTTTTTTATCGTTATCAAATACTACGTATTTTTCTTTTGTATTTATACTATTTAAATTAGTACTTAGTACATTAATAATCCTATTTTCCTCATACCAATTTTTATCATGTACTACAATTTGGTTAGGTTCTATATTAGTTGCTAAGGATTTTGTTAACATAGGACGATTATAACATAGTACAGGTTCATTTGATAATATTACAATGGAGCAGGTATCATTTCGCTCCCTAATGGCGGTAGCGGCATTCACCCCTGCAACACCATTGCCCAGTATTAAGAAATACTCCTCCGTATTTTTTTTAAAGTTTGTGGTTTCTAAAACGTAGGGAATAAAATTTGATTTATCTACACCGCATACTGGACATATTTCGTAAGAAGAATCAAATATTTCACCACAAACAATACATTTTACTAATTTTCTACTTCCCTTATTTTCATTATTCGTTAGTCTATTATCTTCCATCTCTTATTATACCTCTCCTATAATTTAGTATTATAAATATAGATATCCTCTTGTATATTAAAGACTACCATTACTTTAACATCTAACTTCTATTATAAACCTATATCAAAATATTTCCAGTACTTTATCATATTTTACAAATAATCTACAATCTTTAAACATATATAGTTAAATACTTTAATTTACTCAGATCTTTCCCAGATAAATACTACCTATTCTTTTATATATCTACCTTCATCACATCTGCTATATACAATCCATATAAACATTAAGAATTTCTTCTAGAATACTAACGTGGTAAATTAATGTATATTAATTATATACTTTCTTTTTTTTATGGGATTAGTTATAATCATTACATTACCTCTATAGGAAAAAAGTGTAAAGAAAGGATTCCACGTTTTTAATCTTTTACCTGTATTATACGTGGAGTGGTGTAAAAATGAATGAGTTATTAAGTATCATAAGCGGTATGATTATTGCATATATGAACTACATTAATTCCAAACTAGGGCTTGTTTATGGGAATAATTTATCACTTGTTATCATCCATCTTGTCGGATTAATATGCCTCATACCATTTTGTATTAACAAAGTTACAATAATAAAAGGTATCCCCTTATGGTGCTATCTTGGCGGAGCCATTGGAATACTCACAATCCTTTTTTGTAACACTTCTATACCTGTCCTTGGAGTGACTGTTCAGATGGCAATAAGTCTACTTGGCCAAACTCTTTCTAGTATAACCATTGATCATTTTGGGCTTTTTGGTTTTAAGAAATACCCCTTAACCAAACATAAAATGATGAGTATTGTACTAATTATTATAGGAACGGCGGTGATGATATTATGGTAATTGGAATAATCTTAGGCTTTGCCTCAGGCATTACAATCGTATTTGGTAGAACTTTAAATGCGAAATTAACTACTTACTCTAATCTTCGCTATTCTACTCTTTTTAATTATATTATTGGAATTATAGGTTCAATATTGATCGTTTTATTCACCAAAACTACCTTACCAGAAGTATTACCTGACTTTAAAATATCAGATATATTTATTTACCTTGGTGGTGCTCTTGGTGTTATAACGGTAATCTTAAGTAGTTATCTTACTAGAAAACTATCCTCCATTATATTTACCCTTCTCCTATTTATTGCCCAATTATTTACTGGTATAGCAATTGACTATTTTATATCGGGTGATTATTCTAATGGAAAAGTAATTGGAGGCTTAATAATTCTGGCTGGATTATGGATTAGTAGCAAAAATGAACGTAAATAAATAAGTATCAAAAAAATGGAACTCCTAGATGAGAGTTCCATTTTTTATATTTATTTTTAATATTTATTTTTCGAATAAAAACTTTTCAGGCAAATCCACTTTAAAATCTCTTCCTAAATCTCTAAAGTTATTTGCTGTAATTGTTTGTAATTTAGTAGGAGACATTGATAATACTTTTACTAAGATTTCTGCTGATTTTTCAACGGTATGTGTTAGCCCAAATGCAATGTCAAAGTCTTCACCTGAACAGAAAATTCCGTGGTGAGCCCATATAGCAACGTTGTATTTTCTCATTAATTTACTTGTTTCAATCGCTATATCCCTACCGCCTGGAACCATCCATTCTACAATACCAACGCCATCTGGAAATACTACAGGGCATTCAGTCGCCATTTCCCATAATTCTCTTGTAAAAACTTCGTCTCTAAGTGGTAATACAAATGTAAGAGCAATTATATTTGTTGCATGGCAATGATAAATTACTCTATGTGCTCCGTTTGTTACTTCCTTTTTAACTTCATGATTCATTAAATGAGAAGGCAATTCACTTGTTGGTCTTCCACCACCGCGTAATCCCCAAAGAATTCTGTAATTAGCGCCTTTACTATCAATTTCTATGATAGCAATATTATCTTCAGGATCTAAAACAATATTTCTCATGAATTTTCCTGAACCTGTTACTACAAAATATTCTCCAGCAAGTCCTGGAACTTCTGCACCAATTGGAGTCCAAGGTTTATCTAATTCAAATCCTTCTTTTACTAATTCAACATCTTCTGTTTTCATTCTATATGTTAAGTTTCCGCCATTTCGTTCATGCCATCCTTGATTGTAACCATCTTCTGTTAAACGTATAAATCCTTTAATAAATTCCGCATCCAATACTCTCATTTTTTTCCTAAACCTTTCATATCTATGTCCAACATTTTTATAATAAACTTTTTAGTATTTTTATCTAACATATTATGTATCTTTTGCATCTAGTTTCTTTTAAGCTAATTTATATTTAATTTCTTTTTAATAATACATCATTTTCATATTCTTTTACAACCTTATACCAGTCATCTTTTGCTGGAACATTATTAATTTCACAGAAATAGTTCCAAACATCACCAACTGGATAAAGTTTAAGTTCTTCTTGCATCATAAGAAGTTCAGTAAATTCGCCTTTATCTTGAAGTGCAGCTAAATCTTTGTATGGATTTAATAATGCAAATAATAAAGCTTTTTGCATATTTCTCATACCAACAACCCAAGCTGCTACACGGTTAATGCTTGCATCAAAGAAGTCAAGTCCAATTAAAACACGGTCTATTGCATTATTACGTATAATTTCTTTTGCAATTTCTTTTGTTTCATCATCAAATAGAACAACATGATCACTATCCCAACGAACTGGTCTAGTTACATGTAATGCAATTTTCTCATCAAATAATAACATAGAAGATATTTTATCAGATACTACTTCTGTTGGATGATAATGTCCATTATCCATTAAGGATAAAATACCTTTACTTGCTGCATATTTCATACAGAATTCACTTGAGCCTACTGTGAAAGATTCAAATCCAATACCAAATACTTTGGATTCAAGGCATACAAGTACTTTTTCTTTGTCATAATCAATCGATAATATTTGATCTAGAGAATCTTTAAATCTTGCTCTTGGAGCTAATCTATCTGCTGGTACATCTTTGTAACCATCTGGAATCCAGATATTCATAGCACAATGTGTATTTAGTTCATTTGCAAAGTATTCAGAGATACGGATACAAGCTTTACCATGTTCAATCCAAAACTTTCTAATTTCTTCATCTGGGTTTGATAATGTTAAACCACTAGCTTTTGGATGTGAGAAGAATGTTGGATTAAAGTCTAATCCCAAACCTCTTTTCTTTGCAAAATCAACCCATTTTTTAAAGTGCTTTGGTTCTAGAGCATCACGATCTACGAATTCGCCATCTTCAAAAATAGCATAAGAAGCATGTAAATTAATTCTATGTTTTCCTGGAATTAAACTTAATGTCTTATCAATATCAGCCATTAATTCTTCTGGATTTCTTGCTTTTCCTGGGTAATTACCAGTAGCTTGAATACCACCGGATAAAGGACCATCTTGGTCAAATCCACCAACATCATCGCCTTGCCAGCAGTGCATGGATATGGATATATCTTTCAGTGTAGAGAGTACAGCATCTGTATCTACGCCAACTGCTGCATAAATTTCTTTTGCAGATTCATATCTTTGTTTAGTAGTCATTATTTTCCTCATTTCTGCGCTGCTTTATGCGCTTTCTAGTTTGTGTTCGCAGCGCAGACACAAACCTGCTGATACAAGCTCATAACCTTATACCTACAATACAGGATAAAGTTAAATTATTGTTATTTTACTTTATGATGTAATTATATAACAGTAATATGCTGATGATAAGGTCGGTATTTGATAAAATTTACGTCCTTATTTGCAACAACACTTTATACCATATATCCGATTAGGCCTATTTATTACGTTATATCTCCTTTTTTAGTTAAAAATAAGGTCCCAAATTTTATAAAGAAATTTGGGACCTTTACTATTGTTTAGGATCAAGGGCGTCACGAAGAGCATCACCTATAAAATTAATGGATAACACGATTAATATAATTGCTATACCAGGTGGAATCCATAGCCATGGTTTTGATGTTAATATTGTAAGAGACTGTGCTCCATTTAGCATATTTCCAAGACTTGCTGTTGGTGGTTGTACTCCAAATCCCAAGAAACTTAGGGCAGCTTCATCAAGTATCGCCATTGGTATTCCTGATGTAGCAAAAATAAGTATAGGAGCTATAGTGTTTGGTAGAATTTCACCAAATAAGATTTTTCTAGTAGAAAAACCTTGAACAAAAGCTGCTTTAATATAATCGCTTTCTTTAATGGCTAAAACATTGCCTCGAACTAGTCTTGCAACACTAGGCCAATTTAAAAATCCAAGAATTAATATCATATTTAATAATCCTGGCCCAACTAGACCAGCCACTACAAGAATTAACATAATATAAGGAAACGACATAACAATATCAGTTAATCTCATAATTATCATATCAATCCATCCACCATAATATCCAGATATTAAGCCTAGGATAATTCCTATTGCTAGTCCTATGAAAACAGAAGTAAGTCCTACTAAAAAGGAGACTCTACTACCGTATATAACTCTACTAAGAACATCTCTACCTATTTGGTCTGTTCCAAGGAGATGTTTTAAACTAGGTGCAGAACTAAATGGTCCAACCATTTCATCTGGATGATAAGGTGCAAGAAGTGGTGCAAAAAGAGCTATTATTAGCATAATAGCTAGTATCCATACACTTATCACTGCCAGTTTATGTTTCTTGAATTTTTTCAGTATAACACGAAAATATCCGTTATTTTTTCCTGTATTTAATTGATTGTCAAAAGTTTTGGCTATCATAGAATCCGTATCAAGTCTTCTATGTATTAGATGATTTACTTTCTTTTTCCAATAACTCATATTAATCTCCATTTACTTTTACATTATTTTAACTTAATGGCAGGATTTGCTATGCTGTATGCAATATCTGTTAATAAGTTTGCTAACAAGACGATTAAGGCTGCAACTAGATTAAGCCCCATAACCGTTGGATAATCACGACTTAAAATAGAACTCATTGTTAATAGACCTATACCTGGCCATGAAAAAATTTGTTCTATTACCACCGCACCACCAAATACTAAAGGGATTTCCATCCCAATTACTGTTATAATGGGGATTAATGCATTCCTCATACCATGTTTATTAATAATAAGAAAGCGACTTAAACCTTTTGCCTTTGCAGTAAGAAGATAATCCTGTTCTAGGATTTCTAGCATACTTGATCTTACATATCTTATATTTCTTCCTGCAACTGTAATCATTAATACAGTAGCTGGCATAATAAGATGCTTTAATATATCTATAAAATCTCCATTGCCACCTAATGTTACCATACCACTTGAAGGTAACCATTTTAACTTTACTGTAAAAATATAGATTAATATCAAGGAAAAGAAAAAACTAGGTATGGATATTCCTAAAAAAGAGCCTGTAACAGCTAAATAATCCACTTTAGAATATTGTTTTGTTGCACTATACACACCAACTGGTATTGCAATAATTAAGCCAATTACTAAGGACGTACCCATTAAAAGAAGGGTAGGGCCTAAATGACTTTTTATTAACTCTGTCACTGGTTGATAAGTAATATACGAATACCCTAAATTTCCTTTTAGTAATTCACCTATCCATATAAAATACTGCTTATATAGAGGTGCGTTCAGTCCAAGGGCTTCTGCTTTCATATCAAGTGCTACATCTGAAACCATTGGATTTCTCATCATATCAAGTGGACTTCCTGGTGCTAAGTTCATAAGTAAAAAATCTAAAATAGTAATTCCAATTAGAACAGGTATCGCTATAAGAATTCGCTTAATAATATATTTTATCATATAAATCTCCATTCTGCCGTGTGAAAATTCTTGATTTTCACACTAACACTACTACCTCCATTCTATCTCATCCATACGAATACACGCGGCTTTGTGGCTATCACCAATTAATTCAGGCTCAACTAAAGAACACTCCTCTTTTGCATATGGACATCTAGTGTGAAATCTACAACCTTTTGGTGGATTAATAGCACTTGGCATATCACCCTTTAAAATAATTCTTTTTTCATTCCTAAGGGTTGGAGATTCAATTGGTGTAGCATCTAACATAGCCTTTGTATAAGGATGTTTTGGATTATTAAATATATCCTCCTTAGAACCTATTTCTACTATTTTACCAAGATACATAACAGCAATACGGTCACTTTCATATTTTACTGCTCCAAGTCCATGACCTATAAAAAGGTACGTTATATTTAACTCTTTTTGAATTTGTTTTAATAAATTTAATATTTGTGCTTGAACAGAAACATCTAAAGCAGACACTGGTTCATCACAAATAATTAATTCTGGCTTTAATGCCAAGGCTCTAGCAATACCAATTCTTTGCCTTTGCCCTCCTGAAAACTCATGAGGAAATCTACTACTTGCATTTCTTGGTAATCCTACTAACTCCAATAGTCGATATACTTCCTCATCTAATTTTTCTTTTGGTACTATATTATGCACAGATAAAGGTGCATATAAAATATCATAGATCCTTTTTCTTGGGTTCAGTGAGGAAAGAGGATCTTGAAATATCATCTGTACTTTAGTTCTATAAGGCTTTATATTAGTTCCAGTTACACTATTTATTTCTGTCCCATGGAACAAAATTTTTCCCTCAGTAGGCTTTTCCAAACCTACAATTTGACGTCCTATTGTGGTTTTCCCACAACCAGATTCACCCACTAATCCAAGGGTTTCACCTTTATATATATCAAAACTAACACCATCAACTGCTCTTACATTAGTTCCTGGTATTTTTTCTGTTTCTTGTAACTCA
The DNA here is from genome assembly GCA_023387635.1 of Bacillota bacterium. GTDB lineage: Bacteria > Bacillota > Clostridia > Lachnospirales > Lachnospiraceae > Anaerocolumna. The sequence continues at coordinate 6,509 of JAEWHU010000217.1, read as the reverse complement.
TTAATAGACAGTTTATCATCCATACGAGTGAATTTTTTCATTTTATCTTTGAATGCAGGTGTTTCAAAAAAACTAGTTTTAATAGGATAATATTTTTTTAGATCGATTACTTGTAACAATGTTTCTTTATGTTTATTCTCCATCGATTCCTTCCTCCTTAAAAACTGCAAAGCACCTAACACTATGATTATCTTTAATATTAAGAAGCTCTGGATGATTAACACATTCATCAAAAGCAAATTTACATCTACTTCTAAATCTACAACCAGTAAGGGATTCGTAATTCTCAGGTACAACCCCTGGAATCGCCTCAATTTTTTTATCTAACTTATCTGAAACTTTGGGTATGGAATTAAGTAGTGCCTTTGTGTAGGGATGTTTTGGTTTATCAAATAGAGAATACACATCCGTATCTTCAACTATTTCCCCTGCATACATTACTAAAACCCTGTCCGCCATCTCAGCTATTAGTCCCATGTCATGGGTAATTAAGATCATAGACATTTTGTATTCTTCACGTAATTCTTTTAGTAACTCCATTATCTGAGCTTGAATTGTTACATCTAATGCTGTAGTTGGTTCATCTGCAATTAATAATTTAGGTTCACAAGAAAGAGCCATGGCTATCATGGCTCTTTGTCGCATACCTCCCGAGAGCATAAAAGAATATTCTTTCATTATCTTTTCTGCTCTTGGAAGACCAACCTTCTTGAGTATTTCTATAGCTTTTTTATGTGCTGTTTTGGTATCCACCTTTTGATGACTCTTAATACTTTCAATCATCTGATTTCCTATGGTTAAGACTGGATTAAGAGCAGACATGGTATCTTGAAATATCATACCTATTTCATTACCACGTATCTTTTCCATCTCTTTTTCTGATAACTTAGTTAAATCCTTACCATCAAAATAGATACTTCCTTCACTTACTCTACCGCTTTTAGACAATAAGCCCATAATTGATAATGCAGTAATACTTTTTCCACTTCCCGACTCACCTACAATACCAACGGTTTCCCCTTCTTTTACAGTGAAACATACATCATTGGTAAAAGGAGTTAATACCTTATCTTTATAAAAACTGGTTTGAAGATGGTCGACTTTTAATAAATCTCCCATATTTTAATCTCCAAGTTCTGAGAATGAGCGCAAATCCTGTCTCATATTTCTACTAATTAATTAGAACAGAAACTACTTCACATCCCATTCTTCTACGTTAATAAATGTTCCATAAGCTCTAGGTGTAACACCTGTAACACGGTCAGACATTGCAACAAGAGAACGTGTTGCATATACAGAAAACATGGGTACTTCTACTTCTGCAATTTTATTTATCTTTCCATAAATTTCTTTAATTTTAACTGGGTCATCTTCACTCTTAACCTGAGCTAATAATTCATCTACTTCCTTATTACTATATCCGTTAACATTACCAGTACCTACAAGGTAAGATAAGTCTGGATATGGATCAATAGGTGTAAATGAATATTGTAAAATACCCATATCATAAGTCATACCATATAACTCATCTAATAGAGTAGCAAAATCCGTTAATTACAGAAGACACACTAATGGTTAATTCCTTATTGCTATCCCATCCTGATTCAGCTAATAAGGCTTTTGCCTTTTCTGGATCATATGGGGTTGCTACTAATGATTCATCATAATACGGACTATAGGATGTAAAGAATCCGTTTATTACTTCACCATTACCTTTTAATAGTTCATCAACAATTTGTTTACGATTAATGGCATAAACAAATGCTAATCTTGTTTTTGCATCAGGTACAACACTTTCGTTGATATACACATATTGATTCGCAATTGGTTCTTCTAAATATGTTGTAATATTAGGAAGGGCTTTAATATTCTCATAATCTTCTACAGGTATAATACCAAGTGTTGGTAAATTAAAATCAATTTCCCCGGATTGTAATCTTGCGTAGATTTGAGACCCTTGCATTACATTAAAGTTTAATTGATCAATCTTTGGAGCACCTTTAAAATAATCCTTGTTAGATACTAATTGAACATAATGATCTCTATCGTAACTTAACAGTTTAAAAGGACCATTGGTTACGGTAGGTTTCTGAAAGAAATCAGAAGTTACCAAGTTTTCTGGAGGAGTATCCTTTAAAACATGTTCCGGAACAGTCCAAAGATATCTACCAATTGAATTATTAAATGTGTTAAGGGAAACCTTTTCTTTGGTCACAAGCTTAAGAGTTGTATCATCTACGCGAATAATACCAGGTATATCAGCAGTATCGTCTACAATGTAACCATTCTCATCAAAACCTACAAATATAGCATAAATATAGGAATATATAGATCCTACTTTTGGGTTAGCCATTTGTTTAATCGTGTAGATAACATCGTCTGTTGTTACTTTTTCTCCATCTGTCCATGTTGCTTTATCATTTAACTTTATGGTAAATGTTATATTATCCTCTGTAGTTATTGAATCCGCAAGCATTGGCACAAATTCCATCTCACTATTAATTTCTAATAATGGTAAAAACATAAGCCCTGTTACACTAGTTGCCACTTCACCGTTAGGAGATAATGGATTTATAGTGCCCGGTGCATAAGTTACACCAATGTTAATTATTTTCTTAGCAGCATTTTGGTTTTCCCCGTTATTAACATTATCTGTAACATCATTGTTTGTATTATCCTTAGATTTATTACCACATGCTGCTAGAGAAATAACAAAACACAGCACAAGAGTTAAACTAAGAATTTTCTTTACTAGACCTTTTTTCATAATGCTTCCTTTCTTTTAAATATGTTTTATACTATATTCATACTTACATTATATGTTTAATATGAATTATACTTTCTTATATAATATATGTCAATATTACTCTTTAGATCCTATATTAACCACGTTCCTTTTAAAGTAACATATAAAGCTAAACAATTCAATACATTGAACGTTTTTTATCATGTTTGTGACTAAATCACAAACATACAATTATGTCACAAATCTAAGATTAATTAGAATAATATCTTAATATTATTATTTATTCTTACTGTTTTCCATTGTTTTAATACTAAAAATGATTATAATTAAATAGTCACTACTACAAAATATTAACTACACACTTTACGGAGGATTTATGAAAACTAAAGTATTATTAATCAGACATGGCGAGACGGATTGGAATAAGGATCTTAGATTTCAAGGTAGTACAGATATTCCTTTATGCAAAGAAGGAATACAGCAAGCTAAATTAGCATCAAAAAAACTAGCTGGCAACTTTGATATAGTGTATGCAAGTCCCTTAGATAGAGCTTATGAAACTGCTAAAATCATATGTGAAAATACTTCCATTACGCCTATTATAAATAAAGATTTAAGAGAAATTAATTTTGGACCATGGGAAGGATATACATTAACTCAAATACAAGAACTTTATCCTAATGATTTCACTAACTGGAGAAATGACCCTATCGATGGATTTTTTACAGGCGGTGACAAAAGTATTAAAGAAGTATCCATACGATGTAAAAATGCTATTCTTGATATTGTAAATAATAATAAAGGGAAAACGATTCTTATTGTTGCTCACGGAGGCATTTTAAGAGCTGGTTTAATCGGTTTATTCGATTGGGATATGACAATGTATCACAAATTCTTCCTTGGTAATACCTCTATAACAACTTTAACTTTTCATGATGATAATGAAACACCATTTTTAATTAATCTAAATGATATAAGTCATTTAAATTTGTAAATTTTTTAATTTTTATCACACATTTAACATACTTTTATGGTATAATGTATTTCAAAAGGGACAAGTTATTTTTGTCAAATTTAGCAAACGGAAAGAGGATAATATGAACGATGTAAAGCAAAATGACAAAACTCCTGTGAGTTTGAGTAAGACGAGAAAAATCAATCGTAAAAAAGAAATTGAACAAATGAAAAGAAATGCTCGCTTATCAAAAATTATGTGGATATGCTCCATTGTAGCTATCTCAGTAGGAATAGTATCTTTAATTGGCTACAATGTTTACAGAAGTATAAACCGTGTAAAGCCAAGTAACGATTATAGTGCATATCTAACAGATGATGGATTAATTAAAGATGTAACTGCTACTTCACATTTGGATTTAGGTGATTATACTAACATTACTGTTCCATTAAGCGAAGTAGAATATACAGATGAAGCAGTTGAAAAAGATATTAAAGCTTTACTAAGAGATGAAGCTACTTTAAGTACCGATACCGATGCATTAATCGTAGATGGTGATCAAGTAAATATTGATTATGTTGGTTCTGTTGATGGCGTAGAATTCGAAGGTGGTAATACAAATGGTAAAGGATCAGATTTAATAATTGGTTCTAATTCCTTAATAGATGATTTTGAGCAACAATTAATTGGACATGGTATTGGAGATAAGGTTACTGTAGAAGTTACTTTCCCAGATGACTATTCTAAAAATCCAGACCTTGCTGGAAAAGATGCAGTTTTTGAAGTTGTTATTAACGGAATCTATGTAGCAGAACTAACAGATGAGTATGTAAAAGAAAATCTATCTGATTATGCTACAACAGCTGAAGGATATAGAGAATATTTAAAACAGTCCAAATATGATGAAAAATTAACAACTTGGTTAGAAGATTATATGATGGAAAATACTACAGTAAAATCTTATCCAGAAGATTTTACAAATCACTTAAAATCCCTTCAGAAATATCAAGACCAAAATTATTTTGAATACATGAAGCAACTGTATGCTTCCATGGGTTCTGTGGGCCCTGTAAGTTTTGAACAATTTGTAGGTATGTCTGAAGCAAAGTATGATAAAGGTTTACAAGAAATTGCCGAAGAACAAGCAAAAAAAGCTTTGATTTACCAAGCTATTTATGAAAAAGAAGAACTTAAAGCAACAGAAGCTGATTATACAGGGGATGACTTTGATACTCGTGTAGAACAAACTGGTAAAGGTTATGTTATGCAGCAATTAGTTCAAAATAAAGTTATAGAACGTATGAAAGAACTAATTACAATACAATAACATTCAAACATAATACAAGATATAAAAAATATTCCAAATACATCAAAAGAGCCACCAACTATTTGGTGGCTCTTTTATGGCAATTATCTCATCTTTTACATAGCTTTTACAAGACCATCTCTAAAGAGATGTTACCTATATCTATTTACTTAAATTGAAAATTTTTAACTATATAGAAAGTTTTTAGTCATATAAACAAGTTACAATGGATTTTTTAGGTACTGAAAAATGTGTTACTTTTCCACTCATTCGCACATTTACTGTTAAGTCATAATCATTTCTATTTAACATAACAGCAACTACGCTTCCATCCACGTTTTTAAATGTGGTTAACTCAAGTTTATCTGTATATTTTGTATGTGCAATTCTTTTAGCGTTCTTTTTTATATATTTACTAAAATGTCTAATATAGTGGAACGATAATTTTTCTTCAAAGTTACCATTTATAGTGTCGCACATTACTGGTGCGTCACAATAATTCTGTACATGGTTTGGTCCACCTTTTTCATCTAACATTAGATTCCAATCAATAAAAGCTGTCATTCCATGATTTAGGTTACCTATAATATCGTGAGCATACATTTCGGCATTGTGTACTTCATCAGTACCAAAGCGACTATATTCAACGCAACCTTCCGTAAATATTAATTCCTTATCTGGGAATAACTCATGAGTTAGTGAAATAGCTTCAAAGTGGTCACCTGTATACCAATGAAAAGCTATACCATCAATCATGGAATTAGTTTCATCATCAATAGTTTCCATAGCTCTTTCATATAAACGTTCTTTATTATGATCCCAGATATTAATCTTAATATCTAAAAGGTCATTTTTCTTTAAAGCTGGATACAAATAATCCCTTAAAAACTCTTTTTCTTCCGCTCCTGAAAATATACAAGAATCCCATGTTTGAACTGCTTCTGGTTCATTTTGAATGGTCATTCTATTTACTTTAAAACCTCTTTTTTCATATTCTTTTATATAGCGGCATATGTAATTTGCCCAAAACTCATGATATTCAGGCAATAATTTCCCACCATGATTTCTATCATTATTTGATTTCATAAATGCAGGAGGTGACCAAGGTGTTAACATAATATCAAGTGGTTCATCCCTTTTCTCGCTTGCTGCTTTTAGTAATGGAAGTATGTATTTTTCATCTCTTTCTAGTGTGAACGACTCCATGTTAACATCATCTTTATCTGTCATTGCAGAATAATTATCTAAAGAAAAATCACAACTGTCAATATGACCTCTTACAAAACTGTAATTATTACCTTCTTCTGAAAAATATCCATCCATAACTTTTTCTTTATGTTCATTATCAAGTTTTGAATAAGCGTACGCTGCTGCCTCTGTAATTGCTCCACCAAAACCTAAGAATGTTTGATATGTAATCTCTGGATATATATTCACCGCTTGCATTGCAGCCGATTCACCGGATTTTTCTTCAATATCCTGTATAATAGTATTACGTTTTA
>JAEWHU010000150.1 GCA_023387635.1 Bacillota bacterium | reverse complement strand
AACAGCGATGATATGTAGTGGCGATGCTGGGATATATGGTATGTCAGGTCTTATATTAGAAGTTGGTAGAGATTATAAGGACGTTACAGTTGAAGTTGTTGCAGGTGTAACAGCAGCTTCTAGTGGTGCAGCAGTTCTTGGTGCACCTTTGATTCATGATTTTGCAGTAATTAGTTTAAGTGATTTATTAACACCTTGGGAGAAGATAGAGAAGAGACTTAAAATGGCTTCCGAAGCAGATTTTGTAATATGTATCTATAATCCGTCTAGTAGAAAAAGAAAAGATTATTTGCAAAAAGCTTGTGAATATGTAATGGAATATAAAGACAAGGAAACAATATGCGGAATTGTAAAAAATATAGGTCGTGAGGGAGAAGAAATGTCTATTATGACTCTTTCTGAACTTGCGGGTACTGAAGTGGACATGTTTACAACGGTATTTATTGGGAATTCTGAAACTATAAGAATTGGTAATCAAATGGTGACTAAAAGAGGATACCGATAAAAAAGATTAATTAAAAAAGTACAAGAGTTATTTATTGATTGAAGCCTATAAAAGGCACACGGCATTTTGTGCTGACACACAAAGTTGCTATCGTTATTAAAGGACGCTTAAGCGTCAGAATAGAGGATTATTATGTCACAAGTACTTTTATTTGGTGGTACCACAGAAGGAAGAATATTAGCTGAATATTTAAGTCATAACCATATTCATACCTATGTTTGTGTTGCTACTGATTATGGAGAAAAACTTTTACCAGAAGACCAATATATAACTTCTAATGCAAAAAGGTTAACAGAAGTAGAAATCGTTAACCTACTAGAGCAGAATGATTTTGATATGGTTTTAGATGCTACTCATCCATTTGCTGTAGTAGTGTCAGGGAATATAAAAAGGGCTTGTGAGAGAAAAAAGACAGACTATATAAGAATATTAAGAACTGAAGATGAAAAAACATCCATTGGGGTATGGGTAAATAATATTGAAGAAGCAGTTGATTATTTAAAACATACAGAAGGTAATATTTTAATTACTACAGGAAGTAATGAATTAAAAGAGTTTACCAAATTAGAACGTTTCTCTATTCGCTGTTATCCTAGAGTACTATCTTCCATGTCAGTTATAGAAAAATGTATTAATCTAGGGTTTATTGAGAGCCATTTAATATGTATGCAAGGACCATTTATAAAAGATTTCAATGTAGCTTTGCTAAAACAAATAAAAGCGTCTTATTTAGTAACAAAAGAAAGTGGTTCTACAGGTGGGTTTGAAGATAAGATTAAGGCAGCAATAGAAACTAATGTAACCCCTATTATTATAGGTAGACCAAAAGAATTAGAGGGTTTTACTATATCAGAAACAAAAGAATTATTAAGACAGAAATATCACATAGAAGGAAATACAAATATAATTCTTTTAGGGATTGGAATGGGGAATAAAAAAACATTAACCTTAGAAGGAACCCAAGCACTAAATCGATGTCAATTAATTATAGGGTCAGATAGGGTACTTCATAGTCTAGAAGACTTTAGAAAAGAGACTTATGCAACTACTAAAAACGAAGAGATTATTCAGTATATTAAAGAGCATAAGGAATATGAAAATATAGTAGTTGCATTTTCTGGAGACATAGGTTTTTATAGTGGAGCAAAAAGGCTTAGACCCCATCTAACAGAATATAATGTGACAAGTATTAGCGGTATATCTTCTCCTATTTATTTTCTAAGTAAATTAGGAGTTCCTTGGGAGGATGTAACATTTTTAAGTCTTCATGGAAGAACAGGGAATCTAGTTGATACTGTAAAGAATAATCATAAAGTATTCACTTTACTTGGTGGGGAAAACAGCATTAATAAAATATGCGTAGAACTTATAGAATATAATCTAAATGTTAGTTTATATGTAGGTGAGAATCTTTCCTATGAGAATGAAAGAATTATGATGGGGACACCCCATGAGTTATTAGAAAAAACCTTTGATACCATGTCAGTATTGTATATCGAAAACAATAATTTAGACCAAGGTGTAATAGAGCAAAATTCTATTAATCAAAGTGATATAAACCAAGACAAAGTAGATGATAACACCTCCATGGTCACATATGGGATGCCAGATGATGTATTTATACGTGGAAAAATTCCTATGACCAAAAGTGAAGTAAGAAGTATCTCTTTATCAAAGTTACAATTAAAAAAAGATTCTATAATGTATGATGTTGGTGCTGGAACTGGTTCCGTATCCATCGAAGGGGCATTGCTTCTTAAAAATGGTATGGTTTATGCCATAGAAAAAAAAGAAGAGGCAGTTTCTTTAATTAAAAATAATATGAATAAATTTATGGTATCAAATTTAGAGATTATAAAAGGTGAAGCACCAAAGGCAATGGATTTGCTACCTCCACCTACTCATGTATTCATTGGTGGTACCTCTGGAAATTTAAAAGATATCTTAAAGACAATATTTAATAAGAATAATCAAGCTAGAATTGTAATTAATGTGATAGCCCTTGAAAGTCTAGCAGAGGTAATATATTTGTTAAAGGAATTACCAGTTGAAGAGATAGAGATTACACAGGTATCAATAGCAAAAGGAAGAGAAGTGGGTAATTATCATTTGATGACGGGACAAAATCCTGTATATGTAATATCTTTTGTTGGTGGAGCTAACTTGCCGAACGAGGTAGAAGATAGTAAATAAGATTTATGTTTGGTATTAATATAAAATATGAATAGAAAAGTAGGGTTGAATGAAATGAATCAAGTGAGTATTCCTAGAATTGTTTTAGGTGCTATGTCTAGTGGAAGTGGCAAAACTTTAGTTACCTGTGGGCTTTTGCAAGCATTTATCAATATGCATTATAAAGTTGCGTCTTTTAAATGTGGCCCCGATTATATTGACCCTATGTTTCATAGCCATATTATAGGTACAAAATCAAGAAATTTAGATTCCTTTTTTACAGATGAAAACACACTGAAATTTCTATTAGCCAAGAATTCTGTGGATATGAATATATCTGTAATGGAAGGAGTCATGGGATATTACGATGGACTTTCAGGTATTTCAACAAAGGGAAGTACTTATGACATTGCAAGAATAACGAATAGTCCAGTAATACTTATTATAAATGGAAAAGGAATGAGCTTATCCATAATTCCAGCCATAAAAGGTTTTATGGAATATAAAGAAGATAGCAATATTGTAGGAGTTATACTAAATAATATGTCTCCTATGTTTTATGAGATCATTAAGAAAAAAATAGAGGAAGAATTACATATTGAAGTATTAGGATATGTACCTCGATTAGAAAAACTAACGATAGAGAGTAGACATTTAGGATTAAAATCACCTGAAGAAATTGAGGGGCTAAAAGAAAAGATAAATGAGTTAGCAAAAGTATTAGAGGATACCTTAGAAATTGATAAGATTATAGCGCTGGCATTGAGGGCTAAAGATATTAGTTA
>JAEWHU010000122.1 GCA_023387635.1 Bacillota bacterium | reverse complement strand
CTCAAACAGATCTTTCTACGAGCATGGTATTAATGTTTGTATTTGCTGCCATGATATTTTGTGCTGGTTTAAGTTATAAAATAATACTAACTATTGTTGTAATTATTGTTCCGATAGTTATGGGATTGTTTTGGTATGTTCAACAACCATATCAAATACTTTTACAAGAATATCAACAAAAAAGAGTATTAGCTATGCTACATCCTGAACTTGATGAATATAGTAATGATAGGTATCAACAAGAGAATTCTATACAAGTGATAGGTTCAGGGAAATTAACGGGTAAATTATTGACAGAAGGAAAAGATGCAATCATTAGTGATACTTATGTACCAATATCAGAAAGTGACTTTATATTTTCAGTAGCTGGTGAAACATTTGGTTTTATTGGTGGTTGTATAATAATTTTATTACTTGGTATTATTATTTTTAAGGCTTTAGTGATTGCACATCATGCCGTCGATTACTTAGGAATGCTAATAGCTGTAGGAATTTCCTCCATGCTTATGTTTCAAGTATTCGTAAATATAGGAGTTGCTACAGCAATATTACCTAATACAGGATTGCCATTACCATTTTTTAGTTATGGACTAAGTTCTTTACTAAGTAGTATGATTGCAATTGGATTATTAATAAATATTAATTTACAACGAAAAAGAAGAGGGGGTAACACCATATGAATATAGGAATGATAGCACACGACTCAAAAAAGAAATTAATGCAAAATTTTTGCATTGCTTATCGTGGAATTCTTAATAAACATGAATTATATGCAACTGGTACTACAGGAAGATTAATAGAAGAAGTTACAAATTTAACGATTCATAAATATCTTGCTGGACATTTAGGTGGCGAACAACAAATGGGAGCACAAATAGAACACAATCAAATGGATCTAGTTATATTCCTTAGAGATCCACTTGCACCAAAATCTCATGAGCCTGATGTGAATAATGTTGTCCGTTTGTGTGATACTCATAATATACCATTAGCTACAAACTTAGCTACTGCTGAATTATTAATTAAAGCTTTAGAGCGTGGTGATTTGGACTGGAGAGAAATTTTTAAAAAGTAAACTATTACAATAGGAGAATTTTAAAAATATGAAAAAAAAGCTAATAAGTACTGTTTTAATTTGTGCATTGTTAACTGGTTGTGGTTCTTCTAATAATTTACTTTTGCCTTACGAAACAAATAGTGATGTGGCACAAAGTAATGATTACAAATATATGAGTGCTGATGTTTCAGATTTTTTTGCTAGTGATCGTACTATAATAACTGATGAATACAATCATATGTCAGACAATGCAATAAATGCCACAGCAGCACTTTTAGTTAATAGTACAAAAGATGAAGTAATATTTGCTAATAACGTATACGAGAAATTGTATCCTGCAAGTATTACTAAAATAATGACTGCTTTAGTTGTATTAAAGAATGCTGATTTAGCAGATATCGTTACAATTAGTTATAACGCTTCTCATATTACTGAGAGTGGTGCTAAACTTGTTGGTTTTAAAGAAGGTGATCAAGTAGAACTTGGGACACTTCTCGAATTATTGCTTCTATATTCAGGCAATGATGCTGGTATAGCCATAGCAGAATATGTTGGTGGTTCAGAAGAAGGTTTTGCTAAAATGATGAATGATACAGCAAAAAGTCTTGGTGCTGTTCATACAAACTTTGTAAATGCTCATGGCCTACATGATGATAATCATTACACTACTGCTTATGATTTATATTTGATTTTTGAAGAATTAATTGAATATGATAAGTTTTTGTCTATCATTAACCTTACGAAAGTAACTGCAACTTATTTAGATGCTTCAAATAGATATATAGAAAAAGAATTTACAACAACGAATCGTTATTTAAAAGGTACAGAAGATGTTCCTGATGGTGTTGTTGTAGTTGGTGGTAAAACTGGAACAACATATAAAGCAGGAAATTGTTTAATACTTTACAGCAAAGATGACAATAACAATTCGTATATATCAATAATATTACAAGCAGATAGTGGTAATAGCTTGTTTTCACAAATGACTCGCTTATTAGAGATGATTCCTTGATAATTTACATTTTGTAGTTGTTTTTTGTGTGAATTTATACTATAATTAAGTTATATTAATAATTTATTTATACATATCACCCAAATTTATTACACATCTTAAGGAGGAGTTTACAATGATACAGATTATTGCAGGCGAAAAAGGAAAAGGCAAGACTAAAATCCTGATTGAAAAAGCTAATGCATCCATTAGGGAAGCTAAAGGCAGTATAGTTTATCTGGACAAAAGTAACAAACATATGTATGAACTTAGTAATAAAATAAGATTAATAAATGTAAGAGATTACTGCATAGGAAATTATTGGGAATTTATTGGGTTTATATGTGGGCTTATTTCAAGTGATCATGATTTAGAAGCTATTTATATTGATAGTTTTTTAAAAATTGCAAAATCTGACGGCCCTGAAGTAGCACTTGCATTAGAAAAGTTAGAAACTATATCAAATCTGTATAATTTAAATATTGTATTAAGTATCTCGTTAAACGAATCTAATTTACCTGAAACTGTAAAAAATAGTGTGATAGTATCTTTGTAAAATGTGATTATTATATAAAATGTCAACTAAAAAAATGCTAACTGCCGTGCAGTTAGCATTTTTTTAGCCTAGCGTTTAAGGCTTTAGTCACTACGTACTCTACCAAAAAAGCTTAATGAATATAAACCTGCAATACCTACTAGAGAGTAAATTATTCTTGACCATACAGTCATTTCTCCAAATAATACTCGAATTAGATCAAAGCCAAAAAATCCGATTAGTCCCCAGTTGATAGCTCCGATAACTACTAGCGCTAAAGCTATATAATTTACTGTTTTCAAATTTAATACCTCCTTTTCATTACACAGTTAGTGTTACCATTTTTTTGTCTAATATTCTTCTGGATTGTTATGTTATATCAATATCTAGGTATAAATACTTATTATAAATTATAAAAATAATGAAATAAGACTTTAAATCTTCAACAAATAAAAGTATAATAGAACCTATCGAGTAGCTATAAACTAGTTATTTTTAAGGAGGGAAAATTTTGAAAGTAGCTAATAATGTTACTAAGTACCGTAGACGCAAAGATGTGAATATTGCATACATTATCTTTCTTATTATTTTCATATATGTAGTTACTTATGTTTCTATTTATTTTACAAAAGAACATTTGTCCATATATGAAGTAAAAGAAGGGTATACAGCTGATAATAATACTTTTAATGGACTTATTCTTCGTCATGAAAAGATTATAACAACAGATAGAGCTGGTTATATCAATTATTATCATAGAGATAGTGATAGAATAGGGAAAAATTCCATTATATATTCTGTAACCGATGAAAAGCTATCTTATGATTTAGATTCTGAAGATGAGATATCTTTATCAAATCAAGATTTAAAATCAATTAGTAAAGAGATATTTGATTTTAAAAAGGATTATAAGAATAGTGATTTTAGTGGTGTTTACGATTTTAAATATGATGTGGAAAATTTAGTACTTCAAATTATGAACGACAATCAATTAGCTAATATTAGTGGAAAAGTAACTGAAAATCAAAAGAGTAAATCAGTATCAGTAGAACGTTCAAAATCCAGTGGTGTTATCGCTTATACTATGGATGGATATGAGAATTTAGATGCCAAAGCTATAACAGGGGATCATTTTATCCAAGAAAACTATAATAAGATTTCATTAAGAACAGCCGATATGGTGGAAAAGAATAATCCAGTATATCGTTTAGTAACAAGTGATAAATGGAATATAATATTATCTCTTGATAGTGAACAATATGACACTTTGAAAGAATTAAAAAAAGTAAAAATAACTATCGGAGATCATGGACTTGAAACCACGGTACCTATAACTGTATTTGAGAATAATGGAGAACAATTTGCTAAATTAGCTTTATCAAAATACATGATTCAGTTCATAAATCAAAGATATATTAAAGTAGAATTAGCTCTAAATGCAGCAAGTGGTTTGAAAATTCCAGTATCTTCTATTGTGGAAAAAGAATTTTTTCTGATACCAAATGATTATATTACTGAAGGTGGAGATTCTGGTAGCAAAGGTGTAGTAAAAGAAGACTATTCTAGTGGTGATCTAGAATTAATATTTGAACCAACAGATATTTATTATAGTGACGATACATATAGCTATGTTGATGGTAGGTTGTTGTTTGATTCAAATACATATCTACATTCGGAAAAAACTGGTGAACGTTATCGCGTAGGTTTAACAGAGACACTAAAAGGTGTTTATAATGTAAATAAGGGTTATGCTATCTTTAGACGTATTGAAGTACTATATGAGAATGAAGAGTACTGTATAGTGGCAAAAGGAACAAAATATGGACTAGATGTATATGACCATATTGCGTTAGTAGGAAGTACTGCTGTTGAACAAGCACTTATATATTAGTTAGGTTAAAGGAAGGAGTTTGTAAATGTTAAAAGACAACTTAGCCCAGGTAGAGGAGAGAATACAGGCTGCTTGCAATCGTAGTGGCAGAAAAAGAGAAGAAGTAACTTTAATTGCTGTTAGCAAAACAAAGCCGGTTTCTATGATAGAGGAATTAAATGAATTAGGTGTAACTAATTTTGGTGAAAATAAAGTACAAGAATTAACAAGTAAATATGAAGTTTTACCAAAGAATTTAAAGTGGCATATGATTGGTCACTTACAAACGAATAAAGTGAAATATATTGTTGATAAAGTTTGCTTAATTCATTCAGTTGATTCTTTAAAATTAGCAAAAGAAATAGAAAAAGAAGCTATAAAGAAAGATGTAGTATGTAAGATATTGATTGAAGTAAATATTGCAGGTGAGGATACAAAATATGGTGTTTCATATGAAGAAGTACTACCTCTTATATTAGAAATATCAAAACTTTCACGAGTTATAGTAAGCGGACTAATGGTTATTGCACCATATACTATAGATCCTGAAAAAAATAGGGAGTATTTTAGAAAAATGCGACATTTATATGTTGACATAAAATCAAAAAACATTGATAATGTTAGTATGGACATGCTTTCTATGGGAATGACTGGAGATTATGAAGTTGCCATAGAGGAAGGGGCCACTATTGTTCGTGTAGGTACAGGAATTTTTGGTGAGCGAGATTATATTATCTAATTATTAAACAAAGGATAATTATTTGAATAATGATTGTATTAGTTTAATTGTAATAAAAGATATAACGGGATAGGAGATTAATGATATGGCAGATTTATTTAAAAACATTTTGGATAAATTAAAATTAACGGAAGAAGATGAAGATTATGATGATTATCTTTCAGAGGCTGAAGAAAGAGAGATAAGACGTAACGAAAAACTTGAGAGAAAAGCCTTAAGCAAACAAAGTCAATATGAGAATCAAAGAATAGACGAAGAATCTAGTTATCCAAAAGTGAATGAGCAAAAAAGAGAAAGGACGGCCAGAATGGAAAGAACAAATTCAAATAAAGTCGTTCCAATCCGAACAACTCCAAAAGGGTTTGAAGTTTGCATTATGAAGCCTATAACCTTTGAAGATTCACAGGATATATGTGATATGTTGTTATCGGGTAGAGCGGCTGTTATAAATCTAGAAGGGTTTGATGTTGATTTAGCACAAAGAATTATGGATTTTATCTCTGGTTCTGTATATGCATTAAACGGAAAATTACATCAAATATCAAGCTATATATTTATTATATGTCCAGATACTGTTGACATTTCTGGTGATTATTTGGAACTAATACAAAGTGATGGTTTTGAAGTACCAACTTTAAATAAGGAATTTTAAAATATGAACCTTAATTTATTATATGATGCACTATACGTATTTTTCACTGTGCTTGAAATTATTTTGTTTTTATATGTGATAGCATCTTGGTTTCCTAATGGCAAGGATATAAAAGAAATGCTTTCTACTGTGCTTGATCCAATCTTAGTACCAGTGAGATATTTATTAAAACATTCCATTTTCAACACACCTAGAGCTGATTTAGCGCCAATTATAAGCTTTGTCATCATATTATTTTTGCAAGAGCTTTTTATCTCTTAAAAATATAATTAGGATTTGCGAAACTCTTTATTTGCACGAATTCCATATGCACTTTATACCAATTCCTCCGCTACAACGCTCATTCCGCTTAACTTCCGCTCTGGAATTGTATAAATTACATATGAAATATTCACAATTTTGATGTTTCGCAATTACCTAAAAATATAGTATTAGAGAGGTGTGTAATTTAATGAAGTTAGAAAAAGAAGAATTAATATTACAAAAAAGAATGATTGATCTGTCTAAAATAGCAGAAAGAAAAAACATAAATACCTTTACTGATTTCTTAAATCTTGCAGAAATTAATTTATTTTATAGTATAAAGAATGAACTTTCTACTGTAGAATATGGTTTGTTTGGGGGATATGAGGGTGCGGAAAGGAAAGTATTATGCTTTTACGGAGATACTTCTGTAAAAGCTTTTACTTGTTATATCTCTTGTATAAAAATATCACCCCTAAATAAAAAATTCAGCGATGATTTAAATCATAGAGATTATCTTGGAGCAATCTTAAATTTGGGAATTGAAAGATGTATGATTGGCGATATTTTAGTTAAAGAAAAAGAAGGATACGTATTTTGTGAAACAAGTATTAGTAGGTATATTATAGATAATTTAGATAAAGTTAAACATACAAATGTAAAACTTTCTATAGTTAGCGGTGATGAATTAGATATAAAACCTAATTTTAAAGAGATTAGAGGGACTGTTTCATCGGAACGATTAGATGCTATTATTGCTCTTGCATTTAACACTTCTAGAAGTAGTATTACTTCTTTAATAACAGGTGGAAAAGTATATATAGATGGTAAATTAGTCTTGCATAATAGCTATAATTTAAAAATAAATGAAACTATTTCCGTTAGAGGGCACGGTAAATTTATCTATAAGGGATTAGAAAATCAAACCAAAAAGGGAAGATATTATGTTACCATATTAAAATACATTTAGGAGGATTTTTTATGATTACGCCAATCGAGTTACAAAGCAAAACCTTTCGTACAGGTTTTGGATATGATAAAAAAGATGTTGAGAGTTTTGTGAATGAGCTACAAGCGGATTACGAAACTCTATATAAAGAGAATATGGAGTTAAATGATAAAATTAATGTTTTAAATGAAGGGTTAAATTATTATAAAACCATTGAAAAAACCATTCAAAAAGCATTAGTGTTAGCGGAGCAAACTGCGGATGAAACAAGGGATGCAGCACGAGTAACTGCAATGTCCATTGAAAATGAAGCTAGAGCGAATGCAGGGATTATATTAGCAGATGCAAAGAATGATTATAATAAACTTAGAGAGCAAACCATTCAGTTAATGAGACAATACGAGTCTTACAAAGCACAATTTAAACACTTAGCGGCCTCACAATTTGAGCTTTTAGAGAGTGAAACTTTTAATATACATATTGCGAATCTAGATATGTTTAATGACAATAAAGAACTTTATACTTCTAGTGCGCAAGTAGAATTGAATCAAAACAATGAAGATGAACACTTAATGTTAAGTCATAAAAAGGATAATAATAAAAAGAATAATAAACAAAAAAATAATAAACAGAACAAGAATATAAATAATTCAAATGCATTAGAGAATAATGTTGCAGCAACGAAAGAAGAAAGTGACTTTGAATTTATAGACATTGAAGATGAAAGATAGGAGTAAATAGAATGGAGCGTATTGCCGTTAAGTATAATGATTTACCCATATATGATATTGTGTTAGAAGAAGATTATAAAGGTCTATTATTAGAATTAGATAAGCTTAATACAAGTAATAAAAAAGTATGTATTGTAACGGATTCGAAGGTAAGTAATTACTATTTGAATGAAGTAGCAAAGCTAATAGAAAATCATGTAAAAATAGTTAAAACCTTTGTTTTTCCTTTTGGTGAGTCTAGTAAAAATCTTGACACGGTATATACTTTGTATGAATACTTGATAAAAGAATCCTTCGATAGAAAAGATATTCTTATCGCATTAGGTGGTGGCGTTGTTGGAGACTTAACTGGATACGCCGCCGCAACTTTTTTAAGAGGTATTTCCTTTATTCAAGTTCCTACGACTCTGTTATCTATGGTTGACAGTAGCATTGGTGGTAAAACTGGTGTAGACTTTTTGGCATATAAAAATATGGTCGGTGCTTTCCATCAACCTAAGTTAGTATATATGAATCTAAACTCTCTTATAACCTTAGATAGCAAAGAATTTTGTGCAGGTTTTGGAGAAATCATTAAACATGGATTAATAAAAGATTTTTCTTATTATCAATGGCTAAAGGAAAACGCAGAAGAAATTAATAGGCGTGAGGTTCATACTATGTATGAACTGATTTCAAGAAGTTGCTATATTAAAAAAGAAGTTGTAGAGCAGGATCCAAAAGAAATAGGAGATAGAGCCTTACTCAATTTTGGACATACTATAGGCCATGCAATCGAAAAATTAAAAGAATTTAAATTACTTCATGGGGAATGTGTGGCCATTGGTATGGTGGCAGCATCTTATTTATCTTATCTTATGAATAACTTAACACTTGAAGAAGTTAAGGATATTGAGAAGACAATAAGTTTGTTTCATTTACCCACATATGTAACTGGACTAAAGAGTGAAGAAGTACTTAATATTACTAAGTCGGATAAAAAGGTAGAATCAGGAAAATTAAAATTTATATTGTTATCTAAAATAGGCAATGCAATAATTGATATTACTATTACAGACTCACTGCTTTTAGAGGCAATTAATTATGTTATTAGGTCTTAATAAATACTTAAATCGGAGGCATTATGAATAAAATACGACATCTTATCTATGCATTATTATTAATAGGAATAGATCAGTTAACGAAACTACTTGCAGTGGCAAGGCTAAAAGGACAAGAATCAATTTCAATAATTCCAGAAGTACTTCGTTTATATTATCATGAAAATACTGGAGCAGCTTGGGGAATAATGAGTGATAACACTACTTTATTAGCACTTTTTTCAGTTGTAGTTCTATGTGTAATGATATTTTTCTATTTTAAGCTTCCTAATGAGAAACATTATAATTATTTGCGTCTTGTTATCGTTTTTTTAACTGCTGGAGCTATTGGTAATTTAATTGACCGTATTACAAGAAATTATGTTGTGGATTTCATTTATTTTGAATTAATAGACTTTCCTATATTTAACGTAGCAGATATGTATGTAACTGTATCTGCAACTTGCTTAGTATTATTAACAATATTTTATTATAAAGATGATGATTTTAATTTTTTAAGTAAAAAAGATAGGGCAAAAAATGAAGGATAATATATTAGAAATTGAAGTTAGTAATGAAGAGGCAGGTATTAGAATAGATAAGTACTTATCCATGAATACCAGTGAATTAACAAGATCTTATATTGGAAAACTAATTGATGAAAATAAAGTTTTAGTTAATGAGAAACCAGTAAAATCTAGTTATAAGGTTAAGGCAGAGGATTATATTAAAGTTATTATACCAGCACCTGTTGATTTAGAAGTCGTACCAGAGAATATACCCCTTGACATTATATATGAGGATAAAGATATTATAATAATTAATAAGGGTAAAGGTATGGTAGTACATCCTGCCAATGGACATTATACAGGAACGTTAGTTAATGGTCTATTATATCATTGCAAGAATGAATTATCTGGAATCAATGGTGTAATGAGGCCTGGAATTGTGCATCGAATTGATATGAACACAACCGGTGTTATCGTTGTTTGTAAAAATGATAATGCACATCAGTTTATCTCAGAACAATTGAAAGTACATTCCATTACAAGAAAGTATCATGCTATCGTTTATAACACTTTTAAAACCGAAAGTGGAAGAGTGGAAGCGCCTATAGGACGACATCCGGTTGATAGAAAAAAGATGGCAATTAATTATAAAAATGGAAAGAATGCGGCAACTAATTACAGTGTTATTAAAAATTTAGGTAATAAATATTCATATATTGAATGTTCATTAGAAACGGGCAGAACTCATCAAATACGTGTTCATATGGCTAGTATATCACATCCATTGCTTGGTGATAATGTGTATGGTCCTGAGAAAGATTCTTTTCGCTTAGAGGGTCAAGCGCTACATGCGAAAGTATTAGGATTCATACATCCAACTACAAAAGAATATATGGAATTCGAATCACCTCTACCTGAATATTTTACTAAGTTACTTGACAAATTGGAGCGATAAAAGGAGATGTCAATTTGCGAAGAAAATTAATGGATAAATTAATTGAGTGGAAAGATAATACAAATCATAAAGTTACTATGCTTTATGGGGCAAGTGGTGTAGGCAAAACATACCTTGCCCTAGATTTTGCCAAATCTTTTTATGAGCAATTTATCTATTTTGATCTAGGAGAAGATAGTAGTGTAATTGATAATATATTAGAAAGTGATAGGAAAGAACTTGAACATAATCTAGATATGTATCAAGAGCTCACTATTAGGAATACGGATTCAAAGGATGTAAATAGCGAAGCAGTACCTTCTAACAAAAAGGAAGAAGTACTATTAATTTTTGATAATACACAATTGTTTTTTGAGAAATCAGACAATGAAATAGATTCTTCAATAGATATAGTCTCAAATAAGGATAAATTAAAGGAAGTATTTGAATTATTAAATCAATCTTTAAAGTATCATGTATTAGCAATATCTAATGAAGTGATGGATGTGTTTATGCCTTCTGATAAAATTAGTAATCAGATATTACATCCCCTAGATTTTGAAGAATTTTTATATGCTATTGGTCATGAATGGTATATAGAAACTATTAAAATTCATTATCAAACCAATAGTAGATTGCCAGTGATTGTACATAATCAATTATTAAAACTGTTTGATACGTATTTAGAAATAGGTGGAATGCCACTTGCAGTTAATGAGTATAATAATACAGAGACATTATACAACATCTCAAATCAACATAAACTTATTATGAATTCTTACTTATATGAAATTAGTAAGAAAGAGAATCTCGATGGGCTAAAGATAAACCAAGTCTTTTGCTCCATGGATAAACAATTACTGAAAGAAAATCGAAAATTCAAATATAGTATGATTAGAAAAGGTGCCACCTGTGGAATCTACAGTAGCGCAATTAAATACATACAAAACTCTTTTTATGGACTTTCATGTTTTAAATTAGACAATATAGAGATTGATGCAGGATGTAGTGAACATATTGACTATGTTCATAGCTTATATAATATTAAGGATAAGAATATGCAAAATGTAAAGTTGTATTATTTTGATGTAGGTTTGCTAAATACAACTATTAAAAGAAGTAGTACTAAATTGGAATCAGTTGATATCAATCGAAATAACAATTCAAATTCTCTAGCTAATAATAAATTACTTCACACAAATAAAAGAAGAGCTTTAATTGAGAATTATATTGCTATAACACTTGCTTCTAACGGCTATCCGCTTATTTATTGGGAGTCCAATTCACTTGCTAAAATGGAATTTATTATAATGAAAGATAATGTGATTATACCAATTGAAGTGCGGTCAAATGACATGACACGTTCTAAGAACTTTAGTGTTTTTAGAAATCAATATAAGAACGTTAATGAACAAATTAAGATATCCACTAGGAATTTTGAATATAATAATAGGGTAAAGTATGTACCAATCTATGCGGCTTTTTGCATTTAATAAACGAATACTAGAAGGAAATTCTAAATGAATTTCCTTCTTTTCTTTTTTAAAGGATGGTTCTGCGCAATAATAGAAGAATGCTGTCAATATGTTTTTCATGGGTGATTATCCAATTGATTGACAAATTAGGGAGAGTAAGTTAAAATATATTCATTCGCATAAACTACATATGTAGTATGGAATATTCCATTAAATTTCTCTATGCGACAATTGTAGACAAATTGAAACAACTGATAATTATTAATGGTATAAATATTTGTTGTAATATAGGTTTTTCTAGTGTTTTGTAAGTTCTACTGGTGTAGAACTAACATTATTAGTTTATATAGACATAGAGAAAAGTCTATTTTCATTAGGAGATTATATTGTTTTATACAGAAAATTCTTTATATTTTTGTTATTAGTAGGATATTACGTGCAAATTTATCACTATCTAGTAATGAGTAATATAATTTAATATAGATAAATTAGTTTTATATTATATAGATAGGAGTTAAGTATGAACGAAATGCGCTTACATGAAGGTGAACTTAATATTATGGAATTATTATGGTCTAATAAATCGTTGGCGGCCAAAGATATTTCTAAGATTATTAAAGAGTACATTGGATGGGAGAAGAATACTACATATACTGTTATAAAGCGTCTAATCGATAAAGGTGCAATAAAAAGAGAAGAGCCTGGATTTTTATGCCGTGCTGCTATATCTAAGCGCTCTGTACAAAATATAGAAACGAAAGCATTTTTAAATAAATTTTATAATGGTTCTTTAAGTACATTCTTAGGTGAGTATGTAAAAAATCAAATACTTACACAAAGTGATATATTAGAACTTGAGAGAATTATTAGTGAACAAAAACTGTGATTAAGTCACAGTAAAAATTTAATTCAGTTTTTAGTATTGAAATATATATGTTATGATATTATAATAGCAAGAACTTAATAAATTATATTTTAAGTATTAAAAGTAAACATATTAAAAACAAACATATTAAAACAAACATATTAAAAAGCAAACATATTTTAAAACCTCGATAATGTGTTTGAACTATAAATTTGAAGTAATAGGAAGGAGTTTATATGGGAAGCAATTTAGACAATCAATTAAATAGAAAGTATATTACAATCAAATCACCAGTTGATGATTCAATTATTGGTGAAGTTCCAGCAATGACAAAAGAAGAAGTTGATATTGCTGTTAAAAAAGCGAAAGAAACATTCCATTCATGGAAAAACGTACCTTTAAATGAGAGAGCAGAAATTCTTTATAAAGCAGCCGATGCATTAGTAGAAAATAGTGAGGAATTAGCAATCTTACTTATGAAAGAAGTAGGTAAAGATAAAAAAAGTGCTGTTTCCGAAGTGCACAGAACTGCAGATTTTATAAAGTTTACTGCTGATTCCGCTAAAAGTATACATGGTGAAAGTATTCAAGGTGATAACTTCTCTGGTTTTAGCAAAGAGAAATTCGCAATGGTTACAAGAGAGCCTGTAGGAGTAGTTCTTGCAATATCACCATTTAACTATCCTGTAAATTTAGCGACTTCTAAGATAGCTCCAGCCATCATTTCTGGAAATACAGTAGTTTTCAAACCTGCTACAACAGGAAGCCTTTGTGGTATAGAATTAGTAAAAATATTTGAAAAAGCAGGTGTACCAGCAGGTGTTATTAACATCGTAACTGGTAAAGGTAGTGAGATTGGAGATTATATCGTTACTCATCCTGATATTAATTTTATTAACTTTACAGGTAGTACAGAAGTAGGTCAATCCATATCAAAACAAACTCACATGGTACCATTATTAATGGAACTTGGTGGCAAAGATGCAGCTATTGTTTTAAAAGATGCAAATCTAGCTTTTGCTGCAAAAAATATTATCGCAGGTGCTTTTTCCTATTCTGGTCAAAGATGTACAGCTGTAAAAAGAATCCTTGTAATTGATGAAGTTGCTGATACATTAATATCATATTTAAAAGAAGAAATTGATAAATTAGTTGTTGGTAATCCATTAGAAAAACAAGTTGATATTGTTCCACTTATAAATACCAAAGCGGCAGACTTTGTATGTGAATTAATTGAGGACGCAAAAGCGAAAGGGGCTAAGTTAATCTGTGGTGGAAATAGAGAAGGTAATTTAATTTATCCAACTCTATTTGATAATGTAACATCCGATATGAGAGTAGCTTGGGAAGAACCATTTGGACCAGTTTTACCAATTATTCGTGTTCATAGTGTAGAAGAGGCAATAGAAATTGCAAATGAATCTGAGTATGGTTTACAAAGTTCAGTATTTACTGAAAATATTACGGATGCTTTTTATGTAGCTAATCGACTTGAGGTAGGTACAGTTCAAGTAAATAATAAGACAGAACGTGGACCTGACCATTTCCCATTCCTTGGTGTTAAAAAGTCTGGTATTGGTACACAGGGTATTCGTTACTCAATTGAAGCCATGACAAGAGTAAAGGCTACTGTAATCAATCTACATCATTAATTAATTTTTAATAGAATATAGAATCATAAATAAGAAGTGCAGGATTCATATAGACATGAACTGCACTTTCTTTTTTATCAATTTACTTTCTTTTTTACCAATTTACTTTCTTATTAACTGCTTACAGAGGATAAGTATAAAGGTTTGACTCAAACTGGATATGCTGCTATTATTTAGAATCCTCTTTCTCTTTTTTATTGCCAGGTTTATCAATATCAGGAATATCACCATCACCGTATTCAGTATTATAATCATAATCTAGATTAATCTGATTAGATGCATTCGTTCTTTTAGTTGGTGTACTTTTACTATTTTCAAATTTATTATTGTTCATAGTAACCTCCTTTCAGATATAGAGTTTGTAAAAATAGAATAAATATGTATGATATTCTAATGGTGTTTAATTATTTACGAATTCCTCTTTGTTTAAAGGACATCATATGATATAATATATGAAGTAAATACTAGTTTAAAGGAGACAGATATGGCAGGAAATCGTGTAATATGTACAACAAATAATGTAGATTATATAACTATTAGAAAAGCTATGATAAATGGTGTTAGAACAAAAGAAGAATTAGTTTTAGCAACAGGAATATGCACTACATGTGAAGGATGTAAAACTGAAGTTGAAGGTATATTATCTTCAGTTTGCGGATGTAAAAATGTATCATTACAACAAGTTATTGATGTAATAAAAAATGGTGCAAAAACTGTAGAAGAAGTAGGAGAACTTACAGGAGCTGGCACAGGTGAAGATTGTGGCAGATGTCAAGGATTAATACAAAATATTATCGATTTAGGAAGATAGATAGTACATGTTATAAAATGTTCGTTATTGTGAGATATATCGCGGTAACGGACATTTTTTATTGTGTTCTATGAATTAATAAGCACTATTGGACTTAATTATAAATACAAATATAAATTTATTTTACTCTATTGACAAAATATACTACATGAACTATACTAAGTGTATTAAGTATGGTAATACACTTAGTATAGATGATGGCGTTATATTTTCTACATACTATATGTATTTTATTCTTTTAGAAATATCATAAATAATACAAGAAAGGAGTTAGCATATGATTTTAATAGACTACAAAGATCGTAGGCCGATATATGAGCAAGTAGTAGAGCGGTTTGAAGAGCTTATTATTAAAGGTGTCTTAGATCCACAATCACAAATTCCATCTGTTAGAAGTCTTGCTATGGAGTTATCAATTAATCCTAACACGATTCAAAGAGCTTATACAGAACTCGAAAGAAAAGGGTTAATTTATTCTGTAAAAGGAAAAGGAAGTTTTGTCGCTGATAATGATCATCTAATTGATGTAAGGAAAGATGAGATACTAGATTCGTTGTTAGCGCTGGTTAAAGAAGCGAAAGATATGGGGATAACAAAGGAAGAAATTATTGATAAAATAAATAATGGAATTAAGGAGGGATTAATGAATGATTGAAGCTGTAAATGTAAGCAAGCAATTTGATACCATAAAAGCAGTAGATAGAGTTACAGCTACTATTGTAGAAGGTAACGTATTTGGACTCGTAGGAACCAATGGAGCTGGGAAAAGTACCTTTATTCGTATGTTAAGTGGAATACTAAAACCAGATAGTGGGACTATTAAAATAGATAACTTAGATGTATATGAAAATGTGAAAGCAAAAGAATTATTTTATTATATATCAGATGATCAATATTACTTTAGTAATTCTACTCCAGAGGATTTAAAGTCCTATTATAAAGTTATGTATAAGCAATTTGATACTAGTCGCTTTGATAAGCTAATGAAACAATTTGAGTTAGACCCTAAGCGTAAGATAAATACATTTTCAAAAGGTATGAAAAAGCAAGTTTCTGTCATTTGCGGCATTTGTGCAAACACCAAGTATTTATTCTGTGATGAAACTTTTGATGGCCTAGATCCTGTAATGCGTCAAGCAGTGAAAAGTATATTTGTTAATGAGATTACAGAACGTAATATGACTCCAATTATTGCATCTCATAATCTACGTGAATTAGAAGATATCTGTGATCATATTGGGTTACTTCATAAAGGTGGTATCTTATTATCGAAGGATTTATATGATATGAAGTTAAGCATTCATAAAATACAATGTGTATTTAAAGAAGAAATAGAGATTAATAACGTATTTGCAGGAATAGAGCTATTAAAAGTAGATAGAAGAGGCTCTTTGTATACCATTACTGCAAGGGGAACTAGTGAAGAAATAACTGAAAAGATAAATAGAGCAAATCCTATATTCCAAGAAGTTCTTCCATTAACCTTAGAAG
>JAEWHU010000091.1 GCA_023387635.1 Bacillota bacterium | reverse complement strand
CTACTAACCTAGGTGTAAATAACTCTACTGAAATTATCTCTGACTCTGCAAGTGTCATACAAAACCCAGCTTGGTTACAAGATTTTTCACAATCTGTATCAAGAACACCAAAATATTTATCTATCCTTCTATTTTCAATTTGGATAATCGGAATTTTAATTATGGTTTGCCTTACCATTAAATCAAGTCTTAATATAAGAAGAATTAAATTTACGAGTTCTCATATTGATAATGAAAGAACTCTTGCCATATTCCAAAAATGCAAAGAGGATTGTCATATTAATCTTAAGTTTAATCTTAGGACATCTTTTAATATCAGTGCACCTATTACTTTTGGTTTTCTAAAACCATATATTATTTTACCCGAAAAAACATTTAGACAATTTACAGACAAAGAACTTACTTACATCTTCTTGCATGAGTTAAATCATCATAAAAACAAGGACATGCTTGTAAACTACTTAATTTGCTTATTGCAAACACTTTATTGGTTCCATCCACTGGTATGGTATATAACAAAAGAAATAAGAACGGACAGAGAAATATTATGTGATAATTCTGTACTAGATATGTTTAATGAAGATAGGGCAGTGGAATATGGCCATACAATACTCCATTTTGCAGATAATAGATTACGTGCTTCCACTTATTCTACTATTTCTGAAATAGGTGGTACAAAAAAGCAAATCAAAAAAAGAATTATCAAAATAGCATCTTATCACAATGAAACAAAATGGCTACGAATGAAAACTGCTTTAATACTCTTTTTAATATCTTGTTTGACATTTAGTTGTATTCCAATTGTGACTGTTACTGCAAGCGATACAAATGTTTATAATTTCAATGAGACTAATGTTGTTTATGAAGATTTTAGCTCCTATTTTAGCAATTATGATGGTAGTTTTGTAATGTATGATACAAATGCCAAGCAGTACCATATCTATAATAAAAAAAACAGCACGACTAGAATATCACCGAATTCTACTTATAAAATATATAGTGGCCTTCTAGGATTAGAGACAGGGGTTATCTCTCCAGAAAATTCTTTCTTAAAATGGAATGGTACAGAATATGGATTCACGGAATGGAATGCCGATCACAATTTAGATTCTGCAATGAGAAATTCTGTATCTTGGTATTTTCAATCTTTAGATAGAGAAATTGGCTTATCTAAGATACAACAGTACTTGAATACTATTGGTTATGGAAATTGCAACTTATCAACAGGTATTGATGATTACTGGTTAGAATCTTCTTTGAAAATATCACCTATCGAACAAGTAAATCTATTACATTCCTTTTATACCAATAGCTTTCACTTTAATCCACAAAATGTTCAAGCTATGAAAAACGCTCTTGTTATTTCATCTTCCTATGATATAACTCTTTCAGGTAAAACAGGAACTGGTGCTGTGAATGGTAAAAATACTAGTGGTTGGTTTATTGGTTATCTTGAAACACCTGAAAACACCTATTTCTTTGCAACAAATATTCAAAATGGCAAAGAAACATATGGTAAGAAGGCACTGGAAATTACACTGTCTATTTTAAATGATAATTATTTCAATGATAAATTAGTAGTTGCTGATTATTTTCCTTACTCAAAATAATAATAATATTCGTCTTTTATAAGAGATATTATTAAGAGCATGATTTCAACAGACTTTTATTCCATTGAAATCATGCTCTTTCTTTTAATTTATATTTTTTTCTTCTCTTGCAACAACTAATCTCTCTGACCTAAAATGAATTTGGTGGGAGAGTGACAATTGGTTCCACATCATCAATTGGTGGGATAATTGTGGGTGTTACTATAGGTGGAATAGTAACAGTAGGATGTTCATTTGGTGTTTTGGTTGGAATTGGAGGAGTAGGATTACCTATTTCTGGTATCTCATTCTCAGTTGGAGGCTCTGTGGGCTGAATTTTTACATGTACATCACACCGGGAACTTTCTAATCCTTCTGGTAAGATATAAGGTGTATCTGCTGTTGTACTCGTTTCTTTTTTAATTAAATACACCTTTTCTTCTGTTACTTCTTCTGGACAAAATTCATTTGCTAATTTATTAGAAACAGTACAAATATTTATTTTAAAATGTACGGAACATTTTTCACTAGGAACAGTTCCTTTAGCAAAATATTCTTCTCGAACAGTACTACCGCCTTCAGCAATATTACACACACCATCGATTGCTAATTTACCTGATTTAGTACATATAGTAGCTTTAACAATAGAATCTGGTTTCTTAAAACTCTTATATTCTAATTTTTGATGAATTTCCTCCATAATTTTCCGCCAAATTATTCTAATATAAGAAGTATCAATTTGATCTTTGTTATGATCATATCCACCCCATATAGTCGCAGTATAATATGGTGTATATCCAGAAAACCACAAATCTAAGTCTTTATTTGTAGTACCAGTTTTTCCAGCCATCGGCATATTAATTGATGTAAAACGTGCTCTAGTACCTGTACCTATTTTTACTACATCCTCCATTGCATTGGTTAATAACCACGCAGTAGATTCTTTCATTACTTGTCTGGTCATCGGTTTATTCTCTAGAATCACTTTACCTTCTTGGTCAAGAATTTTGGTATAAAATATTGGCTCAGTATAAACACCGGCATTTGCAATTGCAGCATAAGCAGCTGTTAACTCAAGGTTAGTAACACCATCCGTAATACCTCCTAATCCCATTGGTAAGTTTATATCTGATTCAACAGAACCGCTTAAATTTACTCGGTTGTTAACCAAGGTCGTAAACCCGAGTTTTATCAGATAATCAAAACCAAGCTGTGGTGTAACTTTTGCTAAGGTTTTTACGGTTACAACATTCATTGAATATGTTATAGCTTCTCGTAACGTGACTAGACCTTTATAACCAGTTTTTGTCCAATTTGATACTTCCTTATTGGTACCAGGATAATAATATTTAGCATCATCCTCTACCGTTGCAAGGGTCATACCTGCAGAATCTAGTGCTGGCAAATAAGTAGATACAATCTTAAAAGTAGAACCAGGTTGCCTCTTTGTTGTGGTAGCACGATTCAAAGTACGATTTCCTGTCTTTTCACCACGGCCACCAACAATTGCTAGAACCTCCCCTGTATATTGATCCATTAATACGAAAGATACTTGAGGTTGTACAACAAATGTAATGTTTTCTCCACTTATTGTATCACCTTCTTCCACAACAGAATCACGAAAAGCATTGATGTACTTGGTAGCGTCTTCTTGCCTTTCAAAAAGTAAATCAAAGCCAGGTTCTTTTGGTGCAATATAATTACGAATATGACCCTCGGAATAATTCTTTGTTGTACCATCCTCTTTTACAATTGACAATTGATAACTTAATTCTAATTCTGTTTTCATTGGATAGTTTATAGGATCGGCAATTACTTTATCGGCAATAGCTTGAATTTCCCTACTTTGGGTAGTAACTATACTTAGTCCGCCACGATATATCATATCCAAGGCTTGAGTTGCACTAACCCCCAGTTTCTCTTGTAAATCTTTTGAAACCTGTGTAATCAACTCATCTTCAAAATAAGAGTTCACGGAACTTTTATTCTCATAGTGCTCTTCGTTTACAAGTTGAATGCGCTCATAAATATTATCAGCGATTGCTTCATCGTATTCATCCTGAGTAATATAGCCTTGTTCTTTCATATTACCAAGAACCAATAATCGACGTTCAGCATTTTCCCCCGGAAATGTTATTGGATTGTATCCAGTTGGATTCTTAGTAATACCAGCAATAACAGTCGCCTCAGAAAGGGTCAGTTCGCTTACTTCTTTGTTAAAATATCTTTTGGAAGCAGCTTGTACTCCTAAGGTGTTCTGGCCAAGATTTATGGTGTTTAAATAATATTCAAGGATTTCTTCTTTGGATAACTTATCTTCTAATTGAATGGCCAAATATTGTTCTTGAATCTTTCGCTCAAATTTTTTAACAAAGTTTTCTTCGTTACCACCCTCAAAGACACTATTTTTTAATAATTGCTGAGTAATGGTACTAGCACCCTGACTGAAACTGCCCGATGCAATACCAGTAAAGAAGGCACGAAAAATACCTTTTACATCAATACCATTATGAGTCCAAAAACGTTCATCTTCAATGGCAACAAAGGCGTCTTGAACTACTTTTGGAATCTTATCGATACTGACATATTCTCTGTTGGCGTCAGATCCAACAAGTTTTCTAGTTTCGTTACCATCTCTGTCATATATCGTGGTGGCAAATCCAGTTGGAGCAACATTAATCTCATCTATACTTGGTGCATTATTAATTATACCATTTATAATACCAACTGCTCCAGATGTAGCTGTACTTCCGATTACAACAATACAAATCAAAAAGATAAGAAAGATGAAAATACAAACTTTTGTAGCCATCTTCTTCGAAGTAGATCTGATTTGCTTTAGCTTTCTATTTGTACCTTCCTTACTAAAGTTCATAATAATAACCATGCCTTTCTCAAAGTCTGACCCTTTGCGCCAGGCGCAAATCAACTGCTCCCATTGCATATCCGAAACTATTTTATCTTTTGCTATGCCTTCCATTAGTCAAAATAATAATTCAGGATATCTCTTGAAACCTTTACAGCATTTTCAGAAGAATAGCCATTAGCTATACGTACTGCGATTGTAACTTCCGGATTTTCCATTGGTGCATAACCAACAAATAATGCATGATCTGGTCTGTTTTTTGCTTCCTGCGCTGTTCCTGTTTTACCTGCAATATTAATATCCATTTCTTTTAAAATTCTATTACTTTCTGCAAACTGCTTCATTCCAACATTAATTCCATCCCATATATTTTCAGGAAGTTCCACCCTACTTTCAACTTGTGGTTTTATCTCTTCTTCCTTCTCCTGGGTTACCACCTTATCTATCAAAGATAATTGATAACTTGTCCCTCTATTGGATAAAGTGTTAACATATCTAGCTAATTGTACGGTACTAAAATTATGTGTACCTTGACCAATAGCAGATGGAATTGCATATCGATCTGTAATATGAGGCATACTCTCTGCAATTTCAATACTAGATTTTTTATCCAAATCAAACATCTTAGTATAATTAACTATCTTATTAAGTGCTTGTTTCTCAGAATAGAACGTTCTATTCTGCTTTCCTAAACGGTATGAAATTTCACTCAAATAGACATTACAGGATTTGGCTAGTGCTTCTGCAATATTATTTATTTGACCATGTCCACTTCGTTTCCAACATCTTAGTGAAGGTTCAACCTTGTCAAATACTCCATTACAGTATATGGATGTATTATAATCAATTACCCCTTCTTTAATTCCTGCTATGACAGTAATTGGTTTGAAAGTTGAACCAGGTGCAGTTAATTGTTGCGTTGCACGATTATAAAGAGGAAGCGACATATCTTGACCTAGCGCATTATAATATTTACTATCCATTTTATTGGCTAAACGATTATTATCATAGCCAGGATAGGTTACAGCAGCTAATATTTTCCCTGTATCTGAATCCACTACTACGGCTGAACCCGAATGTGGATCCAGTGCCAACTGCGCAGGAGTTATCTCTACTTTCTTAATCTTTCTTCTCATAAACTCATAAGAATTAATTTTATTACCAAGAAGCAACTGGTAATCTTCATCATTTTTTAATAACACTTCTTGTTCATATAATAATCTACATATCGTGTTACTTGATAACTCATCCTGTAATAGCATATACTTATAAATCTTTTTATCAAAATCTGTATCAACACTTATTTGATGTAAAATTTCCTCTACAAGGTAATTACACGCTTCTTCAATATCCATATATGTTTGTGCCGATGGAATCTTATTAATGTCGATCCAACCAATATTAATTGCATAGCTCAAATATTCTCGTAAGCTAATCCTTTCCTCTTTTGTCCATGCAACATACATAGAATCACTTTTGTCTATCGTATTCTTATCTAAAATATTCATTTTCTTAATTAATAGTTCATTTACAATATAACTTTCATATTCTTGAAATTCTTTACTAAGCCTGTTATAAGGTGTTGATTTCTTGTTTAACTCTCCCAAAAGATTTTGCATTACAAGGTTCTTCTTGTTTATAAATTTTTGATTTACTTCTCTTTCCAAATCTGTAGCATCTTTTGCCCGAAAATGATTGATATCTATTACATTATTATTAATCAAGGCAAAGTAAACATCATAGATGGGAATCTTTATATCTGATGCATCTTTCACCTTAGATTTATCAAATTCTTTTGTATTAATAATATTATCAAGTAATACCTCTGCTAACTGTCTCTCTAGAATATCATAAGTCTTAATCTGAAGTTCTTTATCTATACTTAAATAAACATCGTTTCCAGGCGTAGGTTCCACTCTCTTAGTTGGTTCTCCAATCACTCTACCCAGATTATCAACATTTAATTCTTCATAACCGTCCTTACCCTGTAATATACTTTCCATAGATTGTTCAATTCCGATTTTTCCCACAACAGAGGATAAAGAATAATCCTTATTATCCTCTCCAAGAACTTTCAATTCCTCTGATGAAATATTACCTGTATAACCAAGAATATGTGCAAATGCTTCACCACCCTCATATTCTCGAACGCTGTCTATTACAATGTCTAGTCCCTGCAATTTAAACCTATTTTCTAAAACATACGTAACTGTATTCTCTGAGATATCCTTAGCGACTGTGATAGGAAGATATCGTTGATAAGTATTTAATGATAGCATGTAGCGAATACCTAGAATATGAAGCAATTCTATTTTACTATAATTCTCTTTTAAGCCATATTCTAAAAGTTCTTCTTTGGAATATTCCTCTTTATTAACTCCATAGAGAGAAAATCGATTTGAGAGGTATTCCATAATATCATCTGCCGTTGCATTACGCTCCTCATCTGATAATTCATCTATTTTAGCTTTACCAAAAATGTCTGCCCTAAATCTATCTAATTGTGTACCTTCTACTGTAAATACAAAATTATTATATTCATCCACTTTAATTTTCAAATCATTATGGATAGTTTCATTATTTGCCTGTAATACCCCTAACAAATGAAAAATGGTACTATTCAGTGTTAATTGCCTCTCTCTACTTGTCCTATATTCCCCATTGTCTTCCATAGTCACCGAATATGCCAAACGACTACTTGCCAATAGTTTTCCATTTCGGTCATATATATTACCTCTTGTATTTTTGATTTCACGCTGTTTTTTATTTTGCACTTCTTGATTAAAAGAATATTCACCTTCATTTAAAATTTGAATTTGATACAATCGCTGAATGAGAATACTAAGCATAACAATAAAAATAATCCCAATGGTTGTAAATCTTGATATCTTAAAATTATTAAACATTTTCCCTCCTAGATTTTAAATCTTACAGTCGTAATATTTTATATACTACATTTGTAAGATTTAAATGTCAAGATAGAAAATTGTAAAAACTATTATTATATTTCATCAAATTTGCAAGTATTTGTGGATTTATCTCCTGGTGAATTTCCATATGGTATTGTTAATAGATAACCCTTAAACAAAATAAAAGCATTGAAAAGACGTATGAAACAGTCTTTTCAATGCTTTTAATTATAATTTTTCTTATTTTAAATCTTTCCATCCTGACGATTAATTTCTATCTTTTGCGACTGTACCCCATATCTCGTATAGAAGATTGTGACCACAATCATAATGAGGCCGACCATAAACAGTACTTGTTGTGCATAAATCGTTACTGTTCCAATTGAAAGTTCTATACTTTGCAATGCCGATAATGCAATTCCCCCAATCCATGATATAAGGAAACCAAAAACACCTGAAATAGCAGACATTAACGTTAACTGCATTATTCTTTTATCTCTCTCAAGAAACTCAAGCTGAATGCCAAACATACCAATCCCTATAAAAGACCATGCCGCTGCTGAACAAATAGCTCCTATAATTGTCATTACATAGGCATTGCTAGGTATAGTTAGCGCTAGAATAAGATATTGTATACCAAGTGCTGCAAACGCATATTTTAATACCCTCGCCATACCATAACGGTCTCCATACTTTCCCATTCGAAGCGTTAGGAACATACGAAATAAACAAGACCCAAAGTTTACCAGCATAATAAATGTATATGGAAGGTTTAATTCTTTAATTTGATAGGTGGCAATAAACGGAGCTGCTATGTAAAAGGAAGTCATCCATAAAAGATTCAAACATAATACCTTTCTAAATCTTTTTGAATTAAATGACTGCTTGTATTCTGATAATTGACTTACTTTCTTTTCTAATATAATCCCCTGCTTTGCTTTTTTAGCTAATGTACCATGCATTTCCTTTCCATCTTTATTCAAAAATGATAATTTAGGCTCTTTCATCTTAGTTAGTGCAAATATATTAATAACAACCAAGATAAAAATAAAACAACCTAAGATAAAAAAGCCTAATAATATATTCTTTTTTTTACAAAAGTCTAATACTACTCCAGCAAGTAGCATCGTTGAAGAAGTTACAAAAATAGCTACTGTATCTTTTATAGAAAAGTATTTACCACGCAATCTGCTAGGAACCAAACTTGCTATCCAATCCTGGGTAGCCGGTGTTCCAATCTGAACAAATATTTGTGCCATCAAATAAAATCCAACTACTAACCAAACACGTTTTTGATTTGATATAGGTAAAAAAGGAATAAAATAAATAAATGCTAATAGAAATCGGAACTGTGCTACTAAACACACAAAAAACTTAATTTTTTTTAGACCATTAGTGAAATTCAATGTAAAAAGCTGAGCCAATGCGGCTAGACTTGTAAGTGATGTTATAACCCCTATATTGGCATCACTTACTCCCACATACGATAACAATGCAACCAAGAAAGTGCCACCTGCTAATTGTACAATCGTTTGTACTGCACTATCACTAATTGTAAAGTAAACTCTGCTTTTTTTATAATCCTGCTTTGTTTCAGGAATTGCCATAAAATAAATCCGGCGCATATTTCCAAGCAAATAATTAGTCAAAAACATTAAATTATTCATAAGATCTCCTTAAATGCCATGTGCATTGTTAATCGATTAATCTTTTATTAGTAAAGTATGACTCATTCTCCCCTCATAGTAACATATTTACTTTCTATTTACTGGTAAACAATCAACCTTTACTAGACAATTATTGCGCTTTAAACTGATGCCCTTTCTTTCGGCGTTCCTAAAAAACAGTTCAAGAATCTTTATCCAAATAGTCAAAGAAATAATACTACACAATAGTAGTTTGTTTTTTTCTATACTCTAAAGGTGTTACACCTTCATTATTCAAAAAAATCTTTCCAAAATAACTAATGCTTGGATAGCCGCATTCCAATGCAATTTGTTTTACCGTCCAATCTTTTTTTTCCATCAACAATTGCTTTGATTTTTGTAAACGACAAAGCATAATAAATTTGTTTGGTGTGATTCCTGTCGCTTTTTTAAACACTTTGCAAAAATAATATGTACTTATGTTTAATTCATCTGACCAATAATTTAGTTCAAATGGCTTTGCAGACATTTCCCTCATTTTTGGAAGGATTTCTATTATTCTATTATAAATATTTAGTCCTTTATTAACGTTTAGTGGCTCTGTTTGGGATATAAATTCTGATATAATACTATATGTTAATGTAGATAGAATTGATTGATGTAGTATCGCATGTTTTTCAGCCTCTTCTAAAAGTTTAATCATAGCATTTTTAATATTATCCGTTAATTTTAATGTCCATACATTTGATAAATGCAGTCCATTTTCAATAAAAAATTCATTTAGATATTTCCCACTAAAATGGACCCAAAGGATTTCCCAAGGGTTTTCTTTATCTGAATAATAATGTTGTTCTTCTAAAGGGAAATAAAGAAAGGCATCTCCTTGCAAAAGCATATGTACATGATTCTTCGTTTTCAAATATCCTCTTCCCCTAACCACAATATGTAAATTAAAGTAATTGAATTCATTTTGCGACCTTATGGCGCTATGCCAAGGCTCATTATTATACCACCCCACCGATTCGGGAAAACAAAAATATGGATTCTCATGGATCACTGGTAAAAATACTTGTCTTTTCAATTAGTATCATCCCCCATCTTAAATATTTTCTTATTAGGTAATTGCGAAACTCTTTATGTTAACGAATTTCATAATATAAGTAGTTTTTGTGCCTTTTTATCAAATATCAATATAGTTATATAAATAGCAAGATAGATATATATACTACATCTATTTTTTATAATACAATAACAATATATTACTATATTATATTTTATATAACAAGTTTCTATTGCTTACATGAGGAGGTTAATATGACTATCACTGAACATAATCCATTAGAAAAATCTATAAAGCTGGATAAACCAACATTAGGGGTTTGTTATTATCCCGAACATTGGCCTGAACATTTATGGGAGGATGATCTTGAACGAATGCTTGATCTAGGCATTGAAGTTATAAGAATTGCTGAATTTGCCTGGAATAAATTTGAGCCTTTAGAGGGTGTATTTAATTTCGATTTCTTTGATAATTTTTTATGTCTTGCAGAAAAAAAAGGTATGAAAGTAATCTTTTGTACTCCTACGGCAACACCACCAGCTTGGCTTACCCATAAATACCCTGAAGTTTTAAATGCAAGAAAAGATGGTATCTTATACCGACATGGTATGCGAAGACATTATAATTATAACTCACCAATATATCAAGAATTCACTAAAAGATTAGTTACTGAAATTGCTACTCATTATTGCCCTCACCCTGCCATAATTGGATGGCAAATTGATAATGAACTTAACTGTGAAACAGATACTTTTTATTCTGAATCAGATCATTCTGCTTTTCGTGAATACTTAAAAGAAAAGTTTAAAACTTTAGATGCGTTGAATGAAGCAATGGGTACCGTTTTTTGGAATCAAACTTATACTTCTTGGGATGAAATTTATCTTACTCGCCTAACAGTAAATGACTCTAATAATCCTCATTTAACTCTTGAAGAAAAAAGGTTTATATCCCATAGTACAATAAAGTATTGCAAATTACAGGCAGATATCATAAATAAATACAAACCGAGCCATCAGTTTATTACAACCAATAGTATTTTTGGACATTTGGATATTCATGAAATGACTCAAAGTGCTCTTGATTTTATAACTTATGATTCTTATCCTAATTTTGCCTATGATACTTGGACAGACCCCAAATCCCCAGGTAATTTAAATGATCGCAGATCTTCCTGGTCCCTAACAAGAGCAAGATCCATCTCTCCTAATTATGGAATCATGGAACAACAATCAGGAGCGGGCGGTTGGGATACTAGAATGAAACAACCTGCTCCAAAGCCAGGTCAAATGAGACTATGGACTTTTCAATCTTTAGCCCATGGAGCTGACTTTATTAGTTACTTTAGATGGAGAACTTGCTGGATAGGAACAGAAATTTACTGGCATGGCTTAAATGACTATTCAAATCAGCCAAATAGACGACTGAAGGAATTAGGTATTATTAGAGATGACTTTAAAAGACTCTCCGACATTACTGGTTCTAAATATGTAGCTGAAATCGCTATGATTAAAGATTATGATAATAGTTGGGATGGAGAACAGGATAAGTGGCATGGACCACTTGATGACTATAGTGATAATGGCTGGTTCACTGCTGCACAGCTAACACATACACCTATGGATTTCCTATATCTTCAAAATAATACTGTAAATAAAACTACTATAGAAGATTTATCCAAATACAAACTACTTATTTATCCTCACGCAACGATTCTAACAGAAGAAACTGCAATGTTATTAAAGGCTTATGTAAAGCAAGGTGGAATACTTATTATGGGGGCCCGTACCGGCTATAAAGATGAGTATGGACGTTGTCCAATGCATCAAATGCCCGGTTTTGCATCTGATATTTGTAGTGTTAATGTAGTTGATTATACACATCTTGGACCTGGTGATGATGATGAATTTGTTCTTTGGGATGGAGAAGAAATGGATGCACCAATATTTAATGATATCCTGGAAGCAAAAGAAGGGTCTAAAGTTTTGGCTACATATAAAGGAAACTACTATGATGGAGAACCCGCACTTGTATTGAATACAATTGGTGAGGGAGAAGCCTATTACTATGGAGCTGGTTTTAGCGCAAATACTGCAGAGATATTCTTACGTAAGCTTAAGTTTGCCTCTCCGTATAAAGAGATAATAGAATTACCAAAAGAGGCTGAGCTTGCAATAAGAAGCAAAAATAATAAGGACTATATTTTTGTATTAAATTATATGTCTTATAATATTGAAATAAATATAAAAGTACCTATGGTAAATATACTTACAGGTGTAGAAGTGATTGGTAAAACCACACTTGAAAAGTATGGGGTAATGGTTTTAAAAAATAAATAGAAATTATGTATTGGTAAGTATTTGTCCATAATCATCTATACTTCACCAATTCTGACTAATGGTGGCCTTTTAACCGAATGATAGAATCAAAAATATTATCATCGGTTGAAAGGCTTTCCTATAAACTTTATCCATAAGAATTGTCAATAACTAACGTATGAGCCCATACCACTTGCACGTTAGTTTGTGATCATGATATTAATAATTTCTTCATCCGTTGTAGCCATACCTTTGCTAGCAATCTCACCTACACTTATAATTGTTTTCTCAACATTATCTTTGACTATTCCATCACCAGATAAGAAAACCATTTCTTTTTTTGCCAACTCATATCCCATAAAAGCAGCATCAACAGCAGAAGCAATTTTAGCTGCACAAGAAGGTTTTGCGCCATCGCATAGAATCCCCGATACATTTGCAAGAGTATTAATAATTGTTTTATTAATTACTTCTTCATCTGCCCCATCAAGCCATGCAATTCCAGCGCCACTTCCTGTTGCAGCACTAACTGCTCCACAATATGCTGAAAGACGACCAACTTTTGTCTTTTGATGAATTGCTATTAAATTACTAAGTGCTAACGCTCTAATTAATTCTTCTTTACTAGCCCCAATATATTGTGCATAGGCTATAACTGGAAGAGAAACTGTCATTCCTTGGTTTCCAGAACCTGAATTTATTACTACTGGTAAAACACATCCGCTCATTCTAGCGTCAGAACCTGCTGCAGCTCTTGCCTTAGCTACAACTCTTATATCTTCACCATACGCTTCGATTAACATTTTTCCAATATTAGCTCCATATTTATTTCTAAGACCTTCATCAGAGATTTTTGTATTGTAATCAATTTGTCGTTCTATTATATCTATAATCTTTTCAATCTCTACATTATTTGCAAATTCTATAATATCAGCCACATTAAGACACCTTCTATCAGTCAACCCATCATTAATGTTATTTACATTTTGTAAATCCTCAAATATAATTTTATTATTTTTTTCAATCTTTATTATATTCGTATGCTGATTTATAATTTCGACTAAAGCATACTCTCCTTCTGCAAAGACTTTCACTATCATATGTAGTTTTGCATTTGTTCTAAGATGTTCAACACAACAATAATCTTCTTTATTTATATATTTAGAAGCTTTTATCCTATCTTCATCACTTACATCAGCTAGTACTTCAAGTTCTTTTTCTGGCTTACCTACAATAGCACCAAATATACTAGCCACTTCAATTCCTTTTAACCCATTTGTGTTAGGCACTATTACGCTCTTTACATTTTTTATGATGTTTCCGCTAACCGAGACAACTATTTTTTCAGGAGTTTTCCCCAAAACTTTAGTTGCTTTTGCCGCACAAAAAGCAACTGCAATTGGCTCAGTACAACCTTGTGCAGTAACTAACTCTTCTCTAAGAATATTTATATATTGATTATACATATCATCAGCTCCACCGATATA
Source organism: Bacillota bacterium (assembly GCA_023387635.1). Classification (GTDB taxonomy): domain Bacteria; phylum Bacillota; class Clostridia; order Lachnospirales; family Lachnospiraceae; genus Anaerocolumna. Next base: position 60,722 of record JAEWHU010000091.1, on the reverse strand, counting down.
TACTTTAAAAGTAAATATCTCATTTCTTTAGTATATTTTCCATTTGTGATTTTTTATTGCAATTATTTTATTATAGCTTTTCTTAAAGATATAATCAATATAGTTAAAGTTTTTTACATCTCTACATCATTGCATACAAGAAAAAGACCTAGAGAGCACAACTCCCTAAGCCTTTTATAACCTTTATATAATAATTTTATAACTATTACTTCACTATGATATCCATAACTACTTTTGTCATATCTCTATTTAAGTCTCTATATTCTGGTAAATCAAGTACCGGATATCCATCTATGTCAAAATGAACACGACGTAAACCTGAGGACCTTGGTGCTCCTACTCCTGGTCTTGCATGATAAGTATTCCAATACGTTCCATTGTCATCGATTACATAAGCGTTATGACCTGGCCCATATTCACCTGGAATACTTCTGGAGGTAAGTAATGGATAATTAGTCTTTACCCAACTCTCAGGATTCATTAAATCAGCATTCACACTAGCAGTTAGAAGGCCAACAGCATAAGTTTCATCCACTAACGCACTGGAAAAAGTTAAAAATATCTTTCCATCCTTTATGATTGTAAAAGGCCCTTCATCAACAAATGAATGATTGTTGGCCCATCCATAATCAGGCTTAGAAATAACTACAGGGTCACAAATAAGCTTCCAAGGTTCTTTCTTATCAACTTTAGCAAGGTATATCCATGCACCCAAATCCACCGGTAAAAACTGCCGTTGTGACCAAGCAGCATAATACTCTCCGTCTATCTCAAAAATTGTCATATCAAGTGAAATTGTCTTTCCAGATTCACACAGATAAGAACCATCTTTCTTAACAACACGGTAAGGTCTTGACCAATCATCCTTACACATTGGGTTACCACCACTGCGCAACTTCATAACATGGGATTCCTCCCTAAAGAATTCTCCTGGTGTTGCAGCATGATAAATATATAGTTCACCATCCACAACATGGTATTCGGGTGCCCAAAGCAGTCCTCCGATATCTTCATAGGTATTAGTATCTAGTATCAAAGTTTCATTGGCAGTTACTAAACCAGGGATGGTGTCCGCTTCCCTTGCGTATAAGCTTTTATTACCATCTGCATCATTGGTAGCAATAAAATAATACTTTCCCTTCCACTTAGCAATACATGGATCAGCACGGTTGGTGACAATCGGGAATACATAACGTTCCTGACGTACTACACCTTTGATAGAATAGTTTCCAGGCTTATCCCATATAACCCCAGATGTATCCCAATCGATCACCTTGCTATCTTTTGTTCCATCATTGTATAGAGCAGTTGCTTTTACAGCTTTCAATTCCTCTTCCGACCCCACAATTACCCTTTCAGGAACTACAATTTTAACATTGGTAGGAACAGAAAGTTTGCATACCAGTCGGTGTGCCACTCCTTTTGAAACACCTATCACATTCCTTTGTACAATTCCCTCAATACCTGCAATTACTTGATTTATGAAAAAAGCTTCGGCTTCTTCTGGATCTGTTGCATTGTTTAAGCTCGTAATATCAGTAATATAATTCTTATAATAGTTCCCCTTTTCATCTCTCCATTTAATAATATAAGCTTTTTTCTCTTCCTCATAATGGCAGGATACATCTTCTACATAAGTATCTACCCTAAGGTCAATCAAACCGACTTCCTTATACTGTAAAAGGTCAGGAGATGTGAACAATAAAATTTTACCTTTGCTTTGCTTATCATTTTCCCCATAAGGCTCCGTGCGAACTGCCACAACACCAAAATTATTATCTGTCATATGGAAAACATATGGCTTTTTTAGACTCTTTGCATTCAATGTTCCATCTTCATTATTCGTTGCTTTTGCAAACAAAACTCCAGAATTATGATTCAAATCCTTGAAATATGTACCGTCTTCACTGAATCCAAGATGCATGCTATAAGCCAACTTTGGTGAGTATATAGCTTCTTCTTGAGGTAATCGGGTATAGCAAAGTACATAATTTAAATCTTCTTTTCTATTAGATAACATAACAATACCTCCTATAATAATTATTATTATAATGATATAGCTAATAAAGCTATATGATTTCTCTATCAAGGGTAATCAACTATTATTTAACATAGCACCAAGTGACAGTAAGTAATGTAAGAAAGGGATATGTCAGAAGAACTTCTGTGGAACGTTCCAATAAACGTGAGTACAATGATTATGATGAAAATTATAATATATTGTCTTACTACAAACAATGACATATTCCTCTTTCTTATTGATATATCATTAGATATGACTTTGCATTTCTTATTATTCTTAGGTGCGACGAATAATAATCGTGACTGGTGTTCTAGTATAGATTAGAATACAAAAAGCACCTACCTCAGTAAGTGCCTAATTATAAAACATTGTTTTCATTAATTCTTATAAAAATTAATATCTACTTCCACCAGACTTGTTTTCCATCTTTGAACTAAAAGCCTATTATATATCTTCCTTAGTTCTAGCAAATAATGCTATTTATTTCTTCTCAAACTGCCTACCCTCATGATCCATATAATATTCACCTGTATAGATTAATTCGGAGATAGGTACAATTTTATAACCTTTATCTAATAAACCTATTATCATTGGTTCTAATGCATCTTTGATATATTTAGCACCATTATGACAAAGTATTATAGAACCGTTACCAAGATGTTTGTTGTTAACAACGGAATTAATTATGGAATCAACTCCATAATCTTTCCAATCAAGACTGTCTACATCCCACTGTATACAATGATATCCCGCTTCGTTCGTTGCATCAATCAGCGTATTATTATAATCTCCATATGGTGGCCTAAACAAATTCATTTCGATACCAGTAAGCTCTTTTACTTTATTATGTACTAACATAATTTCTTCCATGCTTTTTTCCTTGGATATTTGAGACATATGCCTATGATTCTCACTGTGATTACCAAGATCATGGCCTGCTGCTGCTATGGCCTTTACATCCTCAGGGAACTTTTCTACCCATCCACCTGTCATAAAAAAAGTAACTTTAATATCATATTTAGCTAATATTTCTAGAATTTCTGCTGTATCTTCATTCCCCCAAGCAGCATCAAAGCTTAAAGCCACTTTGTTTTCATCTTCATCTACACAGTATATTGGCAGTTTTCTGGAACTAGATGAATTTGTTACGGTTACTACTTTGGGTATGTATTTTATTCCAAGACTTATTAATACAAGTATCGATAATACAACAATACCTATTTTAACAAAATATTTTAATTTTTCCTTTTCTTCGTCATCTAGTTTAATATTTAATTTTTCATCCATTTTTACACCATATATATTATTCATCATTATTAATATATTGTAATGTATAAGGATGTATTACTATATTTCAAATTTGAAAAGTTAAATAAACTATAAATGGGTTAAAGCTATTTTCGATTTCTTTGAAATTTCAATCACATGTATTATGTTCTTTTAAGATGTGCCCTAGTGTAAATAAATAATCCAGTGAATGAGCAAAGTAATTATAGAAGATACAATTCCGCCAAAAAGATATAAGTGAAGTTTCTTCTTTGGTTTCACAATAGCCCAGCGCTTACATAGCAAAGGACTAACTGCAATTACAGTTGAGATGATAAAAGCAAACCAGAACCTTACACTTTTATAATATGGTTCCTTGATTACTAAACCTACCAAGCTGATGATGGTTGCTATGGCTAGACAAGCCGCAGTTGATGCAATTCTTGACATCTTCGTAATCCTCTGCATACATCGTGTCACGTCCTCACTGTAATGTTGTAAATTAGTATCCCCTGTTATGATTATTTCTATCTCTTTCCTGATCCTATCAAGTTCAATATAATTTTCTGATTGTTCCAATCCATGCATTTCTTTGAGCATCTCAGTAACAATATTGTCTAAGGGAGAGATATCTTCATAATAGGTTCCATTCCCATCATCTACCAGAAGATGATAGGTCGTGTTGTTGATCTTATACTCGATATCCAATAGATTTTTCTGATAAATATTGATTCTCTGCCTTATGGGTTGATGCATGGATACGGCATTGTATTCTTGTTGCAAAAGTGCCTGCCCATCTTCCTCCATTGAAAAGGCGTTCAAACTTTCCTCCGATACAAATTGTTTCCAAGGAATATCGGTTATCCTCTTTTCCTGGGTAACGGAGCCTAATAACTGACTATTCTCCTCTGCTGTTATCTCAATGTTTGCGTTGGGATAATTCGAAGCCAGGTTGTAATTCGTAACTATCAATCTATTTTGATTCACTACAAAATCCTGAGAAGCCTCTACCGTATTTAAGAAAAATCCCATACCATTGCAGTCGTAGCAGTCAATCCACGCGCTTCCACCGCATCTAGAACAGACGACATCTCCACTGCCATCACAGGTTCCACAGGTGACAGAACCGGAACCACCACAGTTATTACAGGTAACCTTACCAAATAGACAATTACAGTCGTATCTGACATCATCCCAAATAGCAATGTTGTCATTATCATAACCAATAACTTCATGCCTCGTTGTATATCCGGTTCCACCACAATAACTACAATTAGACTCGCCGTATCCACCACATACTCCACAGTATAAATTACCATGTCCACTACAGCTATCACAGGTCACAGTCCCTCTAGAACAGTCATAGCAGCGAACTTGTCCATTGGTATCACAAGTGGTGCAGTCTTCTAGCAAATCCGTGCCCTCTACCGTCATAATAAAGTTCTGATTAGCAAACCCTTTTGGGATATCGGCCATATGCAGATCCCAAACATTAAACTCAGATGCAGAATATATTCTACTAGCCGAGGTCGGAATATTTGAAGAAGGTACTCTCTTCTCATATATGCTCCTGGTTTCATACATCGTCTCTGTGGTAATGTAAGTAATTGGTTTGTTACATATTTCTTCGATATGAACACACTGAAAATATTTCTCTAAAATTTGACTTTCATTCTTATGAAAGATACTATGAATGGTTTTCATCGCGATTGAACTATAAAAATCATTTGTAGTTACATCCCCATTCGGTAGTGATTCATGGTCGATCTGAATTACTGGTTTTGAATTCTCATGCATATCAATTTTCTCCTCGTCCATCTTCTGTCTTTTATACAGTTTCTAAAGGTAAACTTCCTTATCTATTGTATAAACTTAGTTGTCCAACTAATGCCCAATATCAATTACATCACATCCATATCAATCACCACTAGTCTTTAATATATATAACTTGAATTAAGATATTTGGTACTTGTGCAGACAGGATATTTATATTTATTCATATTATACCATTTATGTAAAATTTTTCAACAAAATATACAATTCATGTAAAATGAAGTTGAAAATGATAAATTATATTCTTAAAATTTAGTCGAATTTTCAAAAGTGTAAGTCCCATGCTGGCACACAAAAAAGGCAGAGAACTATAACATTCTCTACCTCTTTGTTCTTTATTTCTTTATATATACTAGTTAGCCAACTAGTCCTGCAAGTCTTGGCAATAACATAGTAATTGCTGGAATATAAGTTACTAATAGTAAACCTATAAGAATAGCTATATAATAACGAAGCATCCAAGGCATAACTTTTGCAAGAGACGTATCTCCCACTTTAATACCTACAAATAGTGTATTACCAACCGGTGGTGTAATATTACCAATACATAGATTATATACTAATACTAAACCAAAATGTATTGGGCTCATTCCAAATTGTGTTACAATTGGAAGGAATAATGGTGTAAAGATAAGAATAGCTGGTGTTACATCCATGAAAGTACCTGCAATAAGAAGAATAACATTCATAATAAGTAATATGATATAGAAGTTGTTGGTTACTCCTAAAAGTACATCTGCAATGGCTTGTGGAATTCCTGTAAATGCCATAACCCAACTTAATATATTGGAAACACCAATCAAGAATACAATAATACCGCTCATTTTAGCACTATCAACAAGTATGCTCCATAAATTTTTTAAAGTAATATTTTTATATATGATACCAAGAATTAATGCATAAACAACAGCAATTGCTGAACCTTCTGTTGCTGTAAATACACCAGCAATAATACCACCAATTACAACTACGATTAAGCCTAAGGAAGGAATCGCATCTATCGTTGCTTTAAAAAGATTGCTCCAATTAATCTTACCTGAAATTCCTTTGTATCCCTTTTTCTTTGCAATTAATATTGCTACTACGACACAAGCTAGGGCCCAAATAATACCTGGTAGGTATCCTGCAAGGAACAAAGCAGCAACTGATGTTCCACCTGATACTAATGAATACGTAATTAGTGCATTACTTGGAGGAATTAGAAGACCACTTGGAGCTGATGCTGCATTGGTAGCCGCACTGATTGCTTTATCATATCCAAGTTCTTCTTCACCTGGTTTAACCATATTACCTACAGCTGCAGCTGCAGCTGCAGCTGAACCAGAGATAGCTCCAAAAAGTGCATTTGTTCCTACGTTTGTTACAAGTAGGGCTCCAGGGAGTTTACCAAGAATAGCCATAACAAAATTAACTAGTCTCTTTGCAATACCACCTTGATTCATAAGGTTTCCTGCAAGTATGAAGAAAGGTATTGCTGTTAATGTAAAGCTTGACATACCTACAAAAGTTCTCTGTGCACCTGTGATGACAGCAACATCAAACGGAACTGTTGATACAATTGCCGCTAATGAAGCAAGACCAATGGAGTATGCAATTGGTACTCCAAGTGCCATTAATACAATTAAAACTACTACTATAATTAATAACGCTTCCATTGCCATGTTTTTATACCCCCTTCTCCACTTTATCTATTTTTTTTAATTTTTCAGCTTCTTCTAGTATTGCTGCATTCTCATCAGGAGGTAATAATGAAATATTTCCTTTTGTTATATCATAAATATTTAATGCAGAGAAAATCATATTTAATACACCACTAACTGGAAGTGCAAAATAAAATACTCCCACTGACACGCCTAAAGATGATGTCATTTGACCCATAGCCAGTTTAGATATGGCGAAACCTCCCCAAATCAATACAACTGCTGAGAAAATAAATATGATAGCTTCGGCAAATAATGCGAAAACTTTTTTAACACCTGGCTTAAATTTATCTACAAGTACAGGTATATTCATATGTCCTCTTTCACTTACTGCTAATGATGCTCCAAAGAGAGCCATCCATGCAAATAAATAAGAAACAAGTTCTTCAGACCAAGAGGAAGGATGTTTTAAAATATAACGTGTAAATACTTGCCATACTACTAATAGCACCATAGCCGCAAAACTTACTCCACTTAATATGGCCATTGTTGCATTTAATATTTTTCTTAATTTAACCATTACCTTGCATCCTCCTCTCCTACTTCATGGGCAGGATATTGTTCATTGTATTCTTGAATCTTATCGTAATACTTTTGTAACTTGGGATTCCTTTTTAATACTTCTTCATGTAAAGGAAGACAAATTTCTTTGAAAGGTTCTTGATCTGGGTAAATGAAATTAACCCCCATTTCTTTTTCTGCCTTGTCTTTTGCATGTTCTACCGCTTTTGTCCATTCTTCTCTTTCGACACTATTAGCAATCTTAAATCCTTCTTCAAAAACAGCTCTATCATCTGCAGAAAGTTCTTGAAGGAAATCATAATTACCAATGAGCATATCAGGAACCATCTGATGCATATCGTATGAATAATATTTAGTTACTTCACCATGTCCATTATCAGTAAGTGACATTTCATTATTTTCAGCTCCATCAATAATTCCAGCTTGAAGAGAAGTATAAACTTCGCCAAATCCCATCGGTGATGCAGAACCACCAAGTAATTCCATCATTCTTACGTTGGTTGGAGACTGTTGAACTCTTATCTTTAATCCCTTTAAATCGGCAGGGGTATGAATTGGAGTATCAATTGTGTAAAAATTACGTGTACCTGCATCGAACCATGTAACTACTTCAAATCCTGCATCTGCAGTAGACGTATAGATAGATTCTGTTAATTCCTCATCATCCATTACTGCATGATATGCATCCGTACTAGCAAACAAATATGGTAAGTTAAATATCTCGAATACGTCATCGAAAGTTTCTAGAATCGAATTACTAGCAACGCTAAAGTTAATTGCTCCAGTTTGTGTTAACTGGACCATGTTTGTTTGAGAACCTAGTAATTCACTTGGGTATATCTGTACATCGTATTTATCACCAAGTTCAGTTTCTACGTATTCTTCAAATGCAAGCAAAGATAAGTGAATTGGGTGATTTTGTGATTGGTTATGCCCTACTCTCACAATTGTTTTATCACCTTCTGCACCACTAGAAGAGCATCCAGTGAACATACTAACAGTGATCGTTAACATAAGAACCATTGCAATGAGTCTTTTGTTTATTTTCATATATTCCTCCTTATTGTGTCAGTCCTGACCTCTAGCTGTTACTGAAACTTCCATATGAAATTGTTGTTTTTTTCACAAAACACCACACTATTTCGCTTATGGAAACTACAAAACATAGTATTATTCTTAGTATTAAACTTTTTTACTAATTTAACCTTTATGCAAGTTGCATATTTTTATTTCTTTTTGGGAGCTCGTTTTATACCCACCCAATCGTATCAAAAAAACGTTTTACCGTCAATATTAATCATAGTATTTATTTAACATTGTATTATTTGCCTATTATCAGTACTTTAAATATATAATGTTCTACATATCTTATAATTTTTAAGAAAAACGTTTTACCATAATATACATATTATGTTTTTAATACTCATTTTTTCAAAACTTATATTCATAAAATAAATAATAATTATTCAAATTATACCAACAATATTCTATAAATTATTGTATATATTGCCAAATTATGCTATTATTATGATAAATTGAATTGCAAAAACGTTTTTTCATAACAGATTGAAGGAGACTATTAATGAGTAGCATTAAGGATGTTGCTAAGTTAGCTGGGGTTTCAATTTCCACTGTTTCAAATGTAATTAATAATACAAAATATGTGAGTGATGAACTAAAATCTAAAGTTAACTTTGCCATAAATGAATTAGGATATGAAGTTAATCCAATTGCGCAAAACATGAAGAATAAACAGACAAAAAATATAGGCATTATTACCGCTAATATGTGTGGAATATTTTATCCTTATATTATAAGAGCTATTGAGGAAATTTTAAGCAATGTTGGTTATAGTGTTATGATATACGACAGTCATAGCAATGGAGACGTTTTGAACACCATCGAGAATGAAAAAAAGGGATTTAAAAAGCTTATTGCTAATAAAGTGGATGGAATCATATTTACATCAGCTATACCTGAGAATTTAGAAAGTGTTTATTTCAATAATATAAAGAATATGATAGTTTCTTCAAATAAAAGAATTGAACTTGTCAGTATAATGAGAAATTTCACAAAATATAATATTACTTCTGTATTTAATGATAGCTTTGCTGCCTCAATTGAAGCGGTAGAACATTTATTTGCTATCGGTTGTAAAAACATTGGGCACATTACTGGTCCTACTTATTCAAAACTTGTTTCTGATAGACTAGAAGCATTTAAAACTGTGGTAGATGCACACGGATACCCTTATAATGAATCTACTATGGTAGCATTTGGAGATTTCACCCATCAAAGTGGATATAAATGCATAAAATCCCTTTTGAAGGCAAATCCTTCGTTAGATGGTGTCTTTGTAGCTAATGATCAGATGGCTGTTGGCGTTCTAAAGGCCCTATCTGAATTACATAAGAAAATCCCCGAAGATATTCGTGTTATAGGGTATAATAATTCTTTTCTTTCAAGTATTTTAGAGCCATCTTTGTCGACTATCGATGTGCACAGTGTCACAATTGGTCAAGAAGCTGCTAAAATATTATTAAAGCAGTTAGCTCATAATGTTCTGGAACCTGCACAAACAGTCAAAGTGAACCATACATTGGTAGTAAGAGAATCAACAGGCGCTATCACTAATAATGACTGGATGTCTATAAACTGGTAATCTTCTTATCCTTTACATATAAATCGTTCCTAAAAAAATAGTTAGTGGAATTTCTTCCACTAACTATTTTTCACCATACTTATTTTATATATCCAATTGAAAACCTGATGCTGGTAAACCTGCATCGTTATAAAAATTAATATCCGTTGGACAATCCCGCCAACTATAGCGAACAGATGCTGGTCTATCCAGTGTTTCACAGATAATAGTTACTTTATTACCATTCCTAGTAGCTATTGCATCATAATATATGCCATCAGTACCAGCTAGTTCAAAATTACTATAGGAATACTCCTTATCAGATTCCTCTAGATATAGAAACTCTATCTCTACACTATTTCCTCTTAGCGTTGCATTCATTGGTATTGGACCACTATGAATAATATCTTCATTATATATTATATGCCTAGCGGCTTTTGCTAACCTTCTCCCTATTTCTTTCTTATTCTGAGGGTGAATATCACTCTTTTCTCCAATATCATGGGTAACAACCATTGCCACATTATCTAGTGATAGATTCTGCCTTTGTTGGTCACGTAACCATGCCCACCCAGTATCTTCACTAGTATTTAAAGGTTCTCTATAATTACTTAATTGTACATATATAAATGGTAGATTAGAGCCATATAGTTCTCTCCAATCACTAATCATAGCTTCAAATTTATTTGAATAATCTTTTCCATCCCCTGTATTACTTTCTCCTTGATACCAAAGCACTCCTTTAATAGATACCTTGGATAATGGGACTACTACCGTATTATAAAAGCCGATTGGAAGAAGTGGTGGAAATAATACAGATGGCATTGCTTTATCTACCTTTTTACCAATTTTATAATACCACTCACCACAAAGATCAATCTTCTGATTATCAAATTTAAGATAATATGGTCTCTCCTGTATGGTACCACCATTGTTGTTATTGATTACCATTCGAACAAGAATAAGATTACTTCCCTTTTTAAGGATTCCTTTTCCAAACTTATATTTTCTTGGTGGATACCTGTATTCTGTTCTTCCTACTAGATGTCCATTAATATAGACACTATCAGAATCAATAATTGAACCTAGATAAATTTCTGCCTCTTCCTCAGTAGGTTCCTCATCTATAATTACTTCCTTACATAGATATATAGAGCCCTGAAAACTTCCATCCATAAAATCCGAAACAAGTGAGGGCACCATACAGGAATTCCATTCCTTATAGTTTTCATCCTCATAAAACTTTTCTTCTTCCTCTTCTATATGATGAACCCACTTATTGGCCGCTTCTTGTTGTTCACCTATATAATTATTAAAGTATTTCTTATCTTTAAACAATTCTACCACTAACTCATAGTCTCCAAATCTACTAAGAGTGATAGGATTCATCCATGATTCGACCTTAGATCCACCAACTGCTGTCATGATTAAACCTACTGGGACATTATACGTTTCTTTCAATTCCTTAGCAAAAAAATACCCTGCTGCACTAAACCCTAATATATCTTTATCTGCTGCCTTTTTCCATGAACCAGAGTACATAAATTGTTCTGGTTCAGTAAAATTATAGGTTGCTGGTATTAAATATTGCCTAATAGTAGGTTCATAAGCCTGTCTTATCTCTTCTTCGGATACATCAAGTACTCGCCCAATTGGTAGTTCCATATTAGATTGTCCACTTAAAATATATACGTCACCAAACAATATATCTGATATGACAATCTCACAACTTCCCTTAATGGTCATTGAATAGGGTCCGCCTGCAGCAACCGGTGGCAATTCAATACTAAAATTATAATTGTTATCCACCTTCGCACTATACGTGATATCCATAAATGATATAGTTACACTATCTGCTATTGTTTCCTTACCATATATACGGTTATAGGTATCCCTTTGTAAAATCATTCCATCACATATTATTGGTGCAATTGTAAGTCCTTTTTCGCCCATAGTTTTAGCCCCCTCCAATGAAAAATTTAGCAAAATGTTTAAAAATAAAAATCATTTTTTTAAACCTTTAGTAATATTATAGCAATAATTAACAAAATGTCTATAATAATTAAAATAATTTTATATCTTTTTTGTTTTTTATGTTGAAAATCAACATAGCTCTATGTATATTTAATAAACAATGAGTTTATATCTTATACATAGAGCTACTTATACTACTTTAATCCTAGTGACGTAATTTTTAATAATAAGACACAATTTCCTTTGAATTAAAAAAGTACTATCTATTACTAGTATAAAGGACGTCCGTACTTATCATTTATACCCGTTTTACGATAGAAATATGAATTAATTACATCACACCATTCTTTTGCATGTTCTTTTTGATGTGTAAATCGTTTTTTTCCTCTATCAAATGTAGCTTCATCCATAAGTCCATGTAATTCATCCCACATCTGATAGAACATCTCAGCTTCTTTTGCCCCCTCAAAATGGGTATCATAAATATGTTGAATGATTGTCTTCCCACTTGAGAGTACATAACCATATTCTACATGATGGAAAAATAGAAGTAGTTCTTCTGGACAAGTTTCTCTATTGGCGTACATAGATGCAAGGGGTTCATTATATTGACTACAATATCCTGTTCCACTTTCTGTACGATTAACACCAACTCCTTTATTGTCCGCTTTATGATATGTACCCCATCTATCATATTCATAACCATCCACATCAGGGCCATAATGATGATTTGGTTTTACCATCCAGCCAATCCCAAGTGGTGATGTGTATTTCTCATAAGTAGGCCAAGACATCATTAATATCCTAAGAATATTCTCCTCTACCTTTTCATTATGACCAAAGGTCTGTACAATCCACTCTTTTCCAATCTCATTTGATGTAAGCTCTGTATCAAAACTAAGTCTACCAAAACCATAAAGGTTGGCTGCTGCTAGATCATGCCCTGTCCAATTAATATCATTACCTGTATTAACAACTGTAGCTATACCACAAGAGGTGTTATGATAAGTTCTACCGCTAACAATATCCGCTACAGTTCCATGCTTAGGTGAGCAATGTGTATTAAAATTAAGTATCTCTTTAAACCATGGAATCAAGTAACATACATGTCTTTGCTGACCTGTATATTCTTGGGCAATCTGAACTTCTAACATCATGTTTGTTTTCTTTAAACCTCCAAATAGTGGAGAAATTGGTTCTCTTACTTGGAAATCCATTGGTCCATTTTTAATCTGCAATATAACATTATCAGAAAAAGCTCCATCAATTGGCATAAAATTGTCATATCCTGCTCTAGCACGATCTGTTTTTGTATCTCGCCAATCTTGCTGACAGTTATATACAAAGCATCGCCAGATAATAAGACCACCATAAGGTTTAACTCCATGTGCAAGCATATTTGCTCCATCAGCATGTGTTCTGCCATAAGTAAATGGCCCTGGTCTTCCTTCTGAATCCGCCTTTACAAGGAAACCTCCAAGCTTTGGTATATTCTCAAACACTTCTTTTGATTTATCTTCCCACCAAGTGATTACCTTGTCATCGCATGGATCTGAAGTATCAAGTCCTCCTAGTTCTATTGGTGCTGCGAAATTGACACTTAGATATAATTTTATTCCGAATGACGCAAATAACTCAGACATAGTACGCAGTTTCTCATAATATCTAAAGGAAATTAGTTCTGTAGCTGCATTTTTTACATTCACATTATTTATAACAACTCCATTAATACCTACGGATGCCACCATTCTGGCATATTCTTTTGTACGTTCATTTAACAATATTTCATTATTTTTAAAGAAGAACGAATTACCCGAGTAACCTCTTTCAATACTCCCGTCCATGTTATCCCAATGATTTAACATACGATGAGGATTAGCAGGCTCTTTTTCTTCGGTAAATGACCAGTTATCATAATCCACTATCTTTTGAATATTTAGATTCCTTAATAAAGCATATACTCCATATAAAAGTCCAATTTCTGAAGTAGCCATAATTATACTTTTACCGCTTACACATTCTAAACGATATCCATCCGGTGAAAGTGATAATGAAGTATCTAGTTTTATATGAATCGAAGCTTTTGCTTCCTGATATAATTCTTCATTATTCACTATGTTTAGATAACGACCATATAGAGAATGAAAACCAGTTGTTAGCTCCTTTATTCCATTCTTAATAATTGGTCCTTCTATCTCACACAATAAGGCAATATCTGACTTATTCTTATCTGAAATTTTTTTATACTCTAGCCAACAATTTGTATAATCCATAATGTTCTCCATTCTGCCCTGTGAAAATCTTGCTTTTCGCACTACACACCAATATGTAGATTCTTTTGGTTCATGTATCAAATCATACATGAACCAAAATCATAATTAAAACTTAATATTACTTATCTATTTCAATAGTTTGGTTTGCTTTTAGTTCCATTTCTAGTGGTCTATTGCCTGTTAACTGAATACTTCTTGTATCAGGCTGAGATCCTCCTACATATATTGTATAATTTCCTGTTTCCACCTTCTGTTCTCCATTTTCATTAAATAATGAAAATGCTTCCATAGGTAGATGTAATTGTACTTGTTTTTCCTCACCTGGTTGTAATAATACCTTAGTAAATGCTTTAAGTTGTGGATTTGGTGATTCATTTTTATTTGCCTTTACGTACACTTGAACCGTTTCTCTTCCAGTATACTTTCCATCATTCTTTACGTATACGCTTACATCAATACCGTCTTTCGTAATTTCATCTGTATTACATGCTAAATTACTAAATGTAAAATTAGTATAAGATAATCCATAACCAAATGGATATAGAGCTTCATTTTTCATATAACGGTAGGTTCTATCCTTCATTGCATAATCCGTAAATTCTGGTAATTCTTCTGTGGAACGATAGAAAGTAATTGGTAATTTTCCTTCTGGTACACATTCACCAAATACCATCTCTGCAATTGCACGTCCACCTTGTGCACCTGGATACCACCCCTGGATAATTGCTGGGATATTCTCATCTGCCCAGTTAACTGCTAACGCACTTCCAGATAGTAATATTAGTATTGCTGGTTTACCACTTTCATATATAGCCTTTAATACTTCCTCTTGTAATCCTGGGAGATTTATGTGTGGTTTATCACCACTTGCATATTCATTTCCTTGATCTCCTTCTTCACCTTCAAGCCCAGAGTCTAGACCCATAACTGCAATAATAACATCACTTGATTTACAAACACCTTTCACTTCAGAGATACGATCATTCTCTATACCAAGACCTCCTACACGTGGTTTATGCATGTGGCAACCAACCGAAGTAAGAATTCTTACATCATCTCCTAAATAATCTTGGAAACCTTCTAAAACAGTTACATATCTCGAAGCAGTTCCTTCATAATTACCTTCTAATGCTCTTCTGTTATTTGCATTCGGTCCAATGATACCCACAGTTTTCAGTTTAGATTTATCTAGTGGTAAGATATTTCCTTGATTTTTTAATAAAACAAGGCACTTTTTAGCTACAGATAGATTTAACTCCTTCATTTCATTAGAATCGACAACTTCATATGGTATTTGATTAAAAGGAATTTTATCTTGCTCTTCAAAAAGTCCTAATTTCATTCTAGTAGCAAATAATCTTGTTACAGCCGTATCTAACTGTTCTTCTTTTAATTTACCTTCTTTTACAGCCTCTAATAAATATATGAATATGTTTCCACAGTTTAAATCACAACCATTGTTAACAGCAAGAGCTACAGACTCCACTGGCCCACTTGTAACTTTATGGTACTCATGGAAATCTTTAATTGCCCAACAATCCGATACAACATGACCTTCAAATCCCCAAGTGTCTCTTAAAATATCCTTTAATAGAGTCTTACTTCCACAGCATGGTTCTCCATTAGTTCTATTATATGCCCCCATAACAGCTTCAACTTTTGCTTCCTTAACAAGTGCCTTGAATGCTGGTAGATATGTCTCATACATATCTTGAACAGAAGCTTTTGCATCGAAACTATGACGTATATCTTCTGGTCCTGAGTGAACAGCAAAATGCTTTGCACATGCCGCCGCTTTTAGATAGTTCTCATCATGACCTTGAAGTCCTTCTACAAAACGAACTCCAAGCCTTGATGTTAAATATGGATCTTCTCCATAGGTCTCATGCCCTCTTCCCCATCTAGGATCTCTAAATATATTCACATTTGGTGCCCAAAAAGTTAATCCCTTATAAATATCTGTATCGCTAAATTCTTGTTGCATATTAAACTTAGCACGACCTTCCGTAGCGATTGCGTCTCCAAGTACCTCCATCATATCTTCGTCAAAAGCTGCTGCTAAACCAATCGCTTGTGGAAATACTGTTGCAATACCTGCTCTGGCTACTCCATGTAAACCTTCATTCCACCAATTATAGGCCTTAACATTAAGCCTATCAATTGCAGGCGCATTATGTAACATTTGAAATACTTTTTCTTCAAGTGTCATTTGACTTACAAGTTCTTTTGCTCGGTTTTGATATTCATCATTTTTTACTTTGTTATGTACTAGTTCTTTCATGACAATCTCCTTATTCACTATTTATAGTTATTTACTGATTTATTTAACCCTTTGCATTCATGCAAATAAACTTATCACTTTTTGAGTTAACTTAATTGTAATGGAGAATTCACCTCACTTCTTCTTGATTCTTGCTATTTAGTTTTCATTAATTGCTATGTTTATTTTATCAACCTTAAATCCTTATTTTAGGGGATTTATCCTCGATTTATTATGTTTTCTACACTTAAATAATTTCAAGTTTTTACCAAAGGCCCATACTTGTATACTACATGTTTACATTTTATATAACATAAGGTATAATTTAATATATATTCGTTACTTTTTATTTAATTTCTACTATCCCTCATGGAGGTTCCTATATGATTGAACAATTAGATGGTAATAAAGAAACTGTTAATTATGCAAGTAATACAAGCATAAGATTATATGATAACGATGAACAAGAAGATTATCCAGTACATTGGCATACTCCTCTTGAAATTATAATGCCTACTAAAAATAACTATACTG
This sequence comes from Bacillota bacterium, assembly GCA_023387635.1. Classification (GTDB taxonomy): domain Bacteria; phylum Bacillota; class Clostridia; order Lachnospirales; family Lachnospiraceae; genus Anaerocolumna. The sequence goes on along the minus strand of JAEWHU010000091.1, from coordinate 43,696 downwards.
TATACTGCAACAACATAGAGTATGTACTTAATGAGGGCGATATTTTGTTTATTAGTTCTGGTGTACTTCATCAACTACATGCACCTGATAATGGTCGAAGATTCATCATACTCGCAGACCTAACCCCACTAAATTCCATGCGTGAATTTGAATCCTTAACAGCTATACTATCACCAATTGTTCATATCACGCCTGCGAACTCCCCTAAAATTCACGAAGGATTACAACGACTTATTCATAGTATTGCAACTGAATATAAAAGCGATGCTGTATTTAAAGATACTGTTATTTACTCCAAACTAATCTCCATCTTTGCATTAATTGGTAGAAACTCTACATTAGAAAAAACTGCAATTGATACCAATTCTTCTAAAGAATTAGAGTACTCTAAGATCTTTTTATCTGTATGTGATTATATTAATAAACATTTTAGCGAAAATATTACACTAGAACAAGTTGCTGACTTAGCAGGTTTTAGTAAATATCATTTTTCTAGAATTTTTAGACAATATGCTGATATCCCTTTTTATCAGTATCTGAACAAAAAGCGAATTATGCATGCCGCGACTTTACTAATGGAGCCTGATATGTCGATTACAGAAATATCTCTTCAATGTGGTTTTTCAAGTATATCTGCGTTTATACGAATGTTCAAAATACATAAGAATTGTACACCTTCTGAATTCAAAAAAATGTATTCTATTTCAAAACATGCCATGTAGAAAATGCCTATTAAAACAAGAAATGTTTGTTTTAATAGGCATTTTTATTTGCTTCTATTTATATAATAAGATACTAATCTATATAATAATTATACTATTATATCTTATAAATTCTCATTTACTATTAAGTCCACATTTTCTTCTACCACACTATTTTCTTTCTCCATGGTTATATTAAGGTATTTATCAAAAGTAGTACGAATCATCATAGAATTTATATAACATGCTCCCGAGATACTAAAAAGTAATATAAAGGGAAAAGCATTTGGGAAATAATACAAAACTGCAATTGGTAACATATTAATAATTAGAATTAAAATACTTTTAGGCAAAGTAAGAAGACTCATTATGATAGCATTCTTTAGCGTCTGTTTTATAGTATTTTCAAATCGTCCAATTAAAGGAAAGATAAATCCACTAATAAAAATTAAATATACAGAGATTACAATAAGTATTGCACGACATATTGTTTCAAACTTCATTTCTAGTCCATTCATTACCTGAAAATTAAAATAAAAAATTATTCCTATCAGCATAAAACAAATCCAAAGGATGGATGAATTCTTAAAACTAGATTTAAAACCTTTAAAGAAATCTTTAGTAACATAACATTCCTCATCACGAACCATTTTAAGCGTTACATAGTAGGTAGCTGAAATGGATGTGCCTATCGTTATAATTGGTAAACAGCATATTATTGACCAAAATCCAAGGATCATGATATCTGTAAATCGTCCCAAATATTTCATAAATGAACTGTTAATATTCAAGAATCCCATACGCACCTCCTTTATTATTTTAGAGAGGGCTCTATATAGAGAACCCTCTCTGTTACTAATACTTATTTTGAATTACTATAAATCTCTTTGTACATATTTTCATATGTTTTTGAATTATTAGATTCACATGCAGCTACGTATTTATCCCAATCTGCATTTATATCCATTTGACCTGTAATGAATTGTAATGTAGCACTCTTTACATAATCAATAAGAGGAGTTTTAATTAAGTTCATCTCTTCTGTTTGATCTTCATCACCAACTACAGGTGGGTTCACTGGTTTTAGTTCCCTATATGAATTTAATCTATTACAGAAATCTTGTAATTCTGGAGATAACATAGATGATGCATGCTCTAATGTACCACCATACATGAATACACCATTACCAAAACCATAATCAACATTTAATTTCTTTTCTGCTGTTGGATTAAGACCAGCATATGTAATTTCAGGATTTAATTTGTATACACCATTTTCCACAGTATATGTTTCTCCTTCAACTCCCCATCTAGTTAGGTCTTTACCTTCTTCAGAATACCATAACCAGTCAACAAAACGAAGCATTTTAATGAATCCGTCTTTACCAAGTTCATCAAGAGCTTTTTGACTAATCATAATACCATTTTCAAGTCTTGAATTATCAGTTTGATAATTATTTTTAGCTTTTGGAAGTACGATTGAATATAACTCAAAGTTACCTTCACCAAGTGTTTCAGTCATCTTAGTTTGATATTGGGATAAAAATGTTCTATTTGAACCTAAAAGAACAGTTTTACCTGTGTAAAATTTGTTCTCTGCTACTTCATCTTCTTGTGTAAATGTTTCAGTATCTAAGATACCAGAACTTACAAATTTATTCATTAAAGTAACAAATTCTTTGTAATCATCAGAAGTTTGTGCAAAGTAAAAACTATCTGTATCAGGATCATATTGCATACCATCACCAACTGACCAACCAGCTGGTACATCATATGTTTGACCTACGATTTTAAGAAGATTTTCACCTTTAAATCTATCGGACCAAATTGTTCCACCACCAACATATTCCTGAACTTTTACTAAATACCCAAAAAATTCATCCCAAGTCCAGTCTTTCTCTAATGCTGCAACATCAACACCAGCAGCATCAAAGATATCTTTACGAACTACAAATGTATACTCGCTACCAGTACCTGCTGGAACTTCCCACATACCTGGAAGTTTGTAATATTTACCATCGTCTTTTGTAATTTGTTTTAAATCTTCTTGCATACCATATGTTTCAACAAAGTTCATATAGTTTGGCATGTATTGTACCCAATCACTGATTGGAACTATTGCTCCTCCAGTAACAAATGCATTTTCATCATAAGTTTTTGGAATGATGTAAGACGCTTGTCCTGCATTAATTAATAGGGATTTCTTATCGTCATAGTCAGCACGAGCAATTTGATTTAAATCAAAACTTACATTAGTCCTTTCTGTAACTGCTTTCCAGAATAACCAATCTGCACTGTATGGATATGCTTCATGATCACTATACATCATAGAATAAGTAATTGGTTCATCTGAGTGAAATGTTGTATCTAGACCGTAAGCATAGTCTAATTTTTCTTCTGCCACATCCTTACCCTCATCTGTTGTACCACTAGTATTGCCTTGATCAGAATTTGTTTCTGAACTGTTCTTTCCCCCATTTCCACATGCAGCCAAACCAAATACCATGGTTAAAACTAATAATGTAGAAATAATTTTCTTTAACTTCATCATAATACCTCCTTGATTAAAATAAAATTTATATTTACCACCTAATGGATTGAACCTGATATCTAAAATTTTCAATACATTTGACGGAAGAATATCATCCTTTTACAGAACCTAACATCATGCCTTGTACAAAATATTTTTGAATAAACGGATATACACAAATAATTGGTAATGACATTAATACCATTGAAGCTGATTTTACTGATGCTGCAATCCCTGGTGCTTGGTCTAAACCTGCAGATAATTCAGTGGTACTTGTTGCACCATAGATTATCTGTCTTAAGTACAAAGCAACTGGCCACATACTCTTTGTATCAAAATAGATGAATGGTGTAAACCAGTTACTCCATATATTGGCTGCATAAAATAAAACCATAGTTGCCATAATAGGCTTTGATAATGGAAGAATAATTTTTATAAATGTACCAAAGGTTCCCATTCCATCAATGGAAGCTGCTTCTTCAAGTTCTACAGGTAGACTTGCAAAAAAGGATCTCATTAATAATACATAATATGTACTTATTGCACCTGGAATTAAGAATGCCCAAATTGTATTTCTAAGCCCAAGTGAGTTAATTAGAACAAAGTTAGGAATAAGTCCACCACCAAAATACATTGTAAATATAATAAAAGGTGTAAAAAACTTATTTAAACGTAATGTGTCTTTGGATAAAGGATATGCTAAAATAGCTGTACCAAATAACGATATCACAGTTCCTAAAACTGCATATATAATAGTATTTTTATAATAATTAAGAAAATCTCCTTTTTGTAAGATAGTTTTGTAAGTATCAATATTAAAACCTACTGGAAACAAAGTAACTTGCCCAGAATAGATAGCTTTTTCTGAACTAAATGATTGTGCTATCAGAAACAAAAAAGGATAAAGTGTTACTAGCACTACGATTATCATGATGATTGTATTAATAACTTGAAAAACTCTATATGATTTTGAAACCTTCATATTCTCTCCTCCTACCACAAACTGCTTTTCGTTAACTTACGAGATACTATATTGGCTGTGGTTACTAGAACTAACCCAATAACACCTTCAAAAAGACCTACTGCAGTTGCATAACTATAGTTTCCTGACCCTACACCCATTCGATATACATAGGTTGAAATAACATCTGCTGTCTCCTGTGTCATCGGATTATACAACATCATAATCTTTTCAAAAACTCCACCGGAACCTACAATACTACCAATATCAAGAATCAATATAGTTGTGACCGTTGGCAGAATACCAGGTATAGTAATGTGCCATACTTGTTTAAATCGATTGGCACCATCTACTTTTGCCGCATCATATAATTCAGTATTTATACCAGACATCGCTGCAAGATATAAAATTGTTCCCCATCCAAGCGCTTGCCACACACCAGATGCTACAAAGATTGTAACAAACCATTCTGGTAATTGGATAAAACTAATTGCTTGACCACCTAAAGCTCTAATTATAGTGTTTATTGGTCCAGAAGTAGATACCAACTCTTTCACCATACCACACACAATTACAACTGCTATAAAGTGTGGTAAATAGGATACTGTTTGAACAAACTTTTTCCAACGAACATTTTTAATTTCATTTAACAGTAATGCAAAGATTAATGTTAAGGGAAACCGAAACGCTAAATATGTTAAATTAATAGTTAATGTATTTTGAAATGCATTCCAGAACGATTTATCTCTCATAAATTGTCTAAAATATTTAAAACCTGACCACTCTATACCAAAAATCGGGCCACCAGCACGATATTTACGAAAAGCAATGATATTTCCAGCCATCGGTAAATACTTAAAAATAATAAAATACAGAACCGGAATTATTAAAAATGAATACATTTTCCAATTTCTTTTTATATGTTTTAAAAGAGGAGTCTGTGCCGATTTTATCCGAATTGCTTCTTCTTTCTTCTTTTGCCTTTCTAACGCTTTACTTTCCATTGCCATATTCCTTATCCTCCTTAGAAAACTATATTTTACGTAATATAATTACACAAACTGGAACCATTTAAAATCAAAATTAGATCCAGGTAAAAATACAAATTCAACTGTTTGTAATCCATTAACAGATTCCAATGGATACTCTCGTGTTGCGTAATCCTCAGAGTATGGGAATTCTATTAATCTCTTAATCTCACCATTTTCACTATGAAATCTAACTTGTATGGTATTCTTATCAGTAACTGAACGTCCACATACTTTTAATCCTTTAAAACCTTCTAAACCAAAATCCATGTCATTAAAAGATATGGTTACATTATTACCTATACCTGTAATACAATCTTCACCTATGGTATATGTATCACCATACAACATATTATGATTTACTACAGAAAGCTTCTCATAAGCTTTCCTAGGTTTCTTAAAAACAAAGCCTTTTATATGTACTTTATCCTTTAGAAGAAAGGATATGGAGGTAATACCAGTTAACCGCTTATTCAGTTCATAAGTTGCTTCTTGATAAGTATTCCACTTGGATTTTTTGTGATATATAACATCTGCTAATAGCTCACTAGAAGCACTTCGCGGTTCCCCTTCCCAGATCTCTATCTGGGTAGGTTTATTACCAAGTTCAAAAATAGGTATTGTAATTTCACTTGAACCAATAGGACCAAAATCTATTTTGTCATATATAACAATGCTCTCCCCATCTCTTGATGTTGCAACACCTCGTTCATTACCGCTTCTTATTTCACCGTAAGTTTTACTGTATAGGCTTCCTGATATTAACTCATAAGGATTATAGAATGCAGTTCCAAGACCTGTTACTTCAAAATCTAACATTGAGATTAACCTTACCTTCTGACTTCCATTTTTAGCCATAGCACGAATATAGAATTTACCATCTCCTAATGCGTTTATAGTTACATTACGGCCATTTGGTGTAATACTTACTATATTAGAATCTACGCCTAATTCATTGGTTGCACGCCAGGTAATATCATCATAGGTGGCATTTTCAGGGTAAACTTTAACCTGTACATTAACTTCTCTAAGTCCCTCATGTAATTGAGTTCCAGACGGACTTAGTATTTCAAGTTTACGAATAGGAACCTCTGAAATCAATGGACTCTCCACGTTCTCTTCCGTTGCAGATATTCCAATAGGAATTTCGCACATATTTGCCTTATAAGTCATAGATGTAGCTGGTAGTCCATCAGAAGATACTTCTATATGAATTTCACCAGATATTGTTTTTGCAGCTATTATCGCTAATAACTTACCACTAAATAACCTTCGACTAGTACCTTTATAGGAATCAAAATCTGTACTATCTCCATTATCAAGGCCAATCAAGCGCCCAGCGCCGCTAACCTTTACATTAACCCTGTTATTTGCATTTTCTACTGGATTACCGTCTATATCCTCCATGGATATTTGAACATGTATTATATCCATGCCATCAGCTTTTAACTCTGTTTTATCCGGTGTTAATATAATCTTTGTAGCATCATGAAAAGAACGTTTTACATCTTTTGCTATTACATTATCATTTTCATCATAAGCCACAGCAAGTAATTCACCTTTACTATATGGCAATCTATAATCCGCTACTAATTTCTGCCCATTCTCATGATCGATTTCAAAAGTTCCCATAGAACTTCCATTAAAGAAAAGTTCTACCTTAGGAGCATTAGAGCAAACACGTACATCTATCATCTGTCCTTCATTAAAGTCCCAATATGGGAATATATGTATCATAGGTGTCTTTTTATAGTCTGTCCATTCTGCTTGATATATGTAAAAAGAATCTTTCTTAAACCCTGCAGTATCGAGTTGACCAAAATAACTGTTTTTTGTGTGATATGGTGTAGGCTCACCAATATAATCAAAGCCACTCCATATAAACATACCAGCATTAAATTTTGCATCCCTATCATCAATGATACATTTTTCTATGCTTTTTGCACCCCAACTAGTTACACTATTCCCAAGGGAAGAGCATTGCTCATCATCATCACACAATATATTTGAGCTTAAAGGAAAATGATAAATCCCTCGACTTTGTACAATAGAACCTGTCTCACTACCATATATCAACCAATCTTTATGTTCCTTATGATGCTGCTCATAATATTTTTCTGCATAGTTGTAACCAGCTATTTTAACTATATCAGCACATTTTCTAGCATTTTCCCAAGGCATATAATTAGAACCAATGGTTACAGGTGCATTATGGTATGGATCATGTTGATACACCATATCCATAATCATACGTGTAAGTTCCTGGCCCCTTTCATCTGCATGTGTATCGTAGATCTCATTTCCTATACACCACATAATAATGGAAGGATGGTTTCTATCTCTACGAATCCAACTAGCAACATCGCGTTCTACCCATTCCTTAAAGAACCTGGCATAATCATATGTAGTTTTCGGTCGCTCCCACATATCAAAAGATTCTGCATTAATTAGTAATCCCATTTCATCTGCTAAATCTAGTAATTCTACGGAGCACATATTATGAGCTGTACGAATTGCATTAACACCCATTTCCTTAAGTAGTATAAGTCGTCGTTTTAATGCCTCCTTATTTACTGCAGCTCCAAGTGCCCCAAGATCATGATGCTCACATGTCCCATGTAATTTAATATGCTTATTATTTAAGAAGAAGCCCTTCTCTGTATCATAATCAATAGTTCTAAATCCAAAACGACTAATTTCTTCATCAATTACTTCATTATGTAATATAAGTTCTGTTTTTAGTGTATATAAATAAGGATCATTTGTATCCCATAATTGAGGAGATGCAACAGTTATCGTTTGTTTTTCTTCACTACCTATTGCATGTCCAACTATTGTAGATTTTTTATCATATATGGTATGTCTTATGGTATATAAATCATTCTTATCCCTAGTATGATTACTATTATAATAATTAATTTCACTTTCAATCCTTACACTCCATACATCAGCTAACTTCTCTGTGGATATATAGATACCATCCGATGCCAGGCATACACTTGGCACAGCCTTTAGCCACACATTCCTGTATATACCACCACCAGAATACCACCTTGAATTAGGTACTTGTAGAACCACTCGTACCATTATCTCATTCTCTCCATTAATTAAGGCATCTGTAATATCATATTCAAAGGTAGAATAACCATATTTCCATTCTCCAATAACAGTATCATTTACATAAACAGTGCTATCCATATAGATACCTTCAAAGCGAATGATATAACGTTTACTACTTACATTGTCATTCATAGAATCTTCTAGATTAATAGTAAAGCGTTTTCTATACCATCCTTCCTTTGATTCTTGAAAGTAAGATGTATCATATATTACCCAGTCATGCGGAAGATCTACTTTTTCCCAAGTAGCATCATTGCCAATCATACTTTGTATATTGAAGCCTATATTCTGCTTCATAAATTCCCAATGGTCATTAAATAATAATTTATCACTCATATTCTTCCTCATTTCTGCGTTACTTTTTGTGCTAAGTTTGTGGCCCCATCGCAAACACATACTTTCATCTCACTTTTTGGTTTATTATCATCTATGATACTGTGAATTTATCTATATAAGTTAGTAAACTTAGTATTCTTACATAGTTGTATTCTAGTACATTTCAGCGAAATGCTCAACAATTAGAACAACTCATAGCAACTATTAGTAATCGCATAACAATTATTAGTAAACTTTGCTTAATATGACTAAAATCAAAACAATAATTAGTATTAATGTAACAATTATTAGTAATTTTATATAAATATGATTTTAAAAATATATGTAACAAATATATATTTAGTTATATATTGTAGCCTTTTATATAGGTATATTTCATATAGTTATGTGAGCAATATATAATTCCTTTTATTTTTGTCCATATAATAACCTAAGGGAGCATAACTTAGTTATGCTCCCCATCAACTTGACTTTAAATATACATTTTATTCCTCAATATAATTCATAAATAATTATGGAATGCCATTTTGGGATAAACTTCAAAGCTTACCCATTATATATGATTACACTGATATAGGTGAACCGCAAAATTCACATTCTGAAACTGAGCCAGTCATAACATTGTTATTAGCCCCACAATTTTTACAATTTATTGCTTTTGAAATCGGTTGTGAGATATTTTCTTGCACCATTACATTATGCACAAACTTTATGTTATTCGTATGTATTTTTTGCTCTGGAATAATATACATATGCCTATTACTATCAATAAACCCTATGTTAAATACTTGTAAATCTAATAATATTTTCATATTATTCAACACTTTCTCATAGGATGAATTTGTAATGGATGCAATATAATCTAATGAAGTTTCATGGTTCGTACCAATTATCCTACTATATTCTACTCTAGCTTTATTTAATTTGTCAAGCTTGCTAGCTCTATATACTAAATAAGCACCTGGTATTGTACATACCAACCATGCTGTAATCATAGTACTCATAATATCACTATCCGTTATCTGAATTAGATAAATAAACCCCCATACAATAAAAATCCAACCATATATTTTTTTTATCTTACTATTTTTAACTAAATTTGACTTATCACTCGTCTGTTTTTTATACAATAAAAAGATTCCTATAGGAAAAAATACAAAAAACCAAAATATCACAGTCCCCGTTTTAAACTCTTTTATTTTTTTATTATTATTCATAATACTCTCCTACACATTAATTTTATATATTTCCGCTACTAAATTGCTTTATATTAAGATTTCTTTTAATAATTAGTGCTTGAATCTGTTCAATAAGATGATTAATTTTATCTATGTTATCTTTTTCATTTGTAAAAGCTTCTTTTAACTCACTTAATTTATTAGCTATCATAGCTTCAGAATCATCACTTTTAGAGTTGTCACTATAATAAATACTATCAAACAATTTATCTAACTTAGGTGAAAGTTCAGAGTTCTTATTACAATCTCTTATATAACTTATCTCCTTCGTAAGCTTCTCTAGCATTGATACAGAATTAAGAGTTATAGAATTCTTTTCATAGATACTCTTACTTGAAGAAATAATTAATATCATTAATATTAGAAGAATTGATATTAATGCCAACTGTAGAATAAAGAATAATGCTATACTTTTTCTCAAAAAGGCCATGAAAAGGATAGATACTACAATATTGGCAAAAGCATATAAACCTAAAACCGAATAACCACCACTTCTTAATATACCTTGATAAGTTTTACCAGATATATTTTCAATATAAATTAATCCACCAAAAAAAATGATTTCTGCACCACTTATAAATAGTAACGACAGTATATCTATAGCCTGAATATTTTTAACTGCTAAAAAGAAACTAAATAGAGTAAATATAAAAATAATTATTCCTATATTAGAAATTACACTGTATCTTCTCGTTTTAAACATAACAATTACCTCCAGCTATCTTATAATTTCTCTCCACATTCTGGACAGAATTTCACATTTCCCTCTATTGTAGTATTACAGCTTTGACATTTTTTTAATAAAGATATACCACATTCAGGACAAAATTTAAGTTTTTTACTACTTAATTCATTCCCGCAATTACCACAGGTATCTGCTTTCACATAGCCACAATTAGGGCAAGAGGCTGTAGAGTCCTCTCTATCTGCTTTACAATTAGGGCAAGGACAATACTTTTTACCACATTCAGGACAAAACTTAGTATCTTCACTTATTGTAGTATTGCATCCTAAGCAATTGATTACATTAGCATTTTTTCCTTCTTTTTTAGTGTCAAATCCACAACTAGGACAGAACCTACTATCACTATCAAAATCCACATGACAATTAGGGCAATCCTTTAGTGAAGTAGCTTTTGTATTAAGTTCATTCACTATACCCCCAAATTGACTTCCAAAAGTCCCCCCTAGATTAGCTCCCATACCTAATCCAATTCCCGCTCCAACAAATCCTGATGAAACAGAACCCGGGTTACTTGCAGCACCTTCTAATGTATCAAAAGATCTTTCTTGTTGGTAATTATACCCTATAATATTCATCTCTGCGCGTTTAGCTAAGGCTTCTTTTAATTTTTTAACTCCCAAATCATCTTCTGGTACACTAATATCATTTACATAAAAATTAGCAAGTTTTATGCCATATTCATCTAAAGTTGGTTGTATTCGTTTTTGCATAAATTCAGAAAGCTCATCAAGATATGCATTTATTTCCAGTATACTGATCTGCTTATGTACCAAATATGTAGAAATAGTATCCTTTACTTTTGTAACATATAGACCTCTAAAATACTTTACTAGAGTCTCTCTATCAAATACTGGTAGTGTTCCAACTAATTTAATTAAAAATTTCTTTGAGTCCTCAATCTTCATTCCAAATTGACCAAAGGATCTAACTGGCGCAAATAATCCATACTTAGGATCTTGAAGCTGAATTGGCGTTGCTGTTCCCCATTTAACATCTAAAGAATATACTTTATTTATATACCAAATCTCGGCTGTGAAAGGAGACCGACCACCAAATGGTATATTAATAATATTATTAAGCAAAGGAATATTTGCTGTTTCAAGGGTGTGTCTTCCACTTCCAAAAACATCCAAAGCTTTACCGCCTTTGAATAATACAACCTCTTGAGATTCATTTACGATTAATTGCGTCCATGTCCCTAACTCTTCTATTGGATACTTCCACGCTAAAATATCAGGAGTTCCATTATATTTTATAACATCAATTATAGCCATGTTTATCCCCTCCTATTAAAAAATTAATAACTATTATTCTTTTTAAATATATTATCAATTACTACTATTATAATATATATTCAACAAAGTTCAAGAAGATATTGGTAATAATAAATTCTCTTTTTATCTATATAATAAAAAGAGAATTTATTAATTATTATAAACTTAATTATTCCGTTGGTTTTTCAATTTCTTTTAGTAATGATACTTTATCAAGTACTGTCTTATAGACCAAAACAATTTGAGCATCAATAAAGCAATATTTATTAATTAAATATTCATAAGTTTTAACTAAAAAACCTATACTCATAATAATAATTGTAACCACGATAATAATAGGATCAAATTTTTTTGCAAATAGGAAAAAGATAGCTGCAAGTAAAAAAATAAAAGATAAATAATAAGTTTTACTAATTCGCATAACATATAAGATTGAATCGTTTAATCTTTCCTGCATTTTTTTTATTGATATTTTATCTTTATTCTTTAAACGTTCATATATATCAAAGTAAATTTCTTTACTATCAAAAACTTTACTGTGTAAACTTTTTTGACATACAAAGAAATATTTATTGTAATTAGTTTCACCAAGTTCATCACTAATTAATTTTTTAAAGACACTTGCCATTTCATACCTTCTTTCATCTAGTTTTTAATATTCTGTTATTAGATGTTTCTCTTAGTATTAGTTTTTTTCTTATTTGTAACCTCTGTAATATTTGATAAGTGTTCCTTTTTTTGTAAAACTATACAATCCACTTCTTTTATTACTAACAACCTTATACCCCTTGTAGATATAAAGTTAATTTAAATTGTTTGAATATTCACAAATTGTTCATAAATCATCCATACTATAAACATATATGTCTATTATAATAAAGTCATAGTTAATAAGTTACATCCAACAATGCTAATAAGATAATTTTTTTCATAAAACAAAGCCTAGTAGTTACCCTCCCCCCTCTACTGGGCTTCTCCTCTGTCCTTTTCTAATTTTTCTTCCAATTATATTCATTTATGTCCATAATCTTGTAGAATCTCACATAATTACCACTTGAAATTCAGAAAAATCCAACTCTTTTGTATAAATTACAATATACATAATTTTTATCTTTTCTTAGACAATAATATTTGTTATAATAGTTTTTAGATCTAGTAAATTAAATAAAACATTTTATAAAAATATTTGGAGGCAAGATTATGTCTAAAGTTATTTGCATGGAACACCCGCTGATTCAACACAAGATAGGTATTATGAGACGCAAAACAACTTCTACAAAAGAATTTCGTGATTTAGTATCTGAAGTTGCAATGCTTATCTGCTATGAGGCAACAAGAGAACTTCCTCTTGCTGATATTGAAATTGAAACTCCTCTAGTAAAAACTATCGCACAGGAAATCGCTGGAAAGAAACTTTGTATTGTTCCTATCCTTAGAGCAGGTCTTCATATGGCCGATGGTATTTTAAACTTAATTCCTAATGCTAAAGTTGGTCATATCGGCTTATATCGTAACGAGGAAACATTAGAACCTGTGGAATATTTCTGTAAGCTTCCTATTGATGCCGCTGAAAGAGAAATCTTTGTAGTGGATCCTATGCTTGCAACTGGTGGCTCTGCTAGTGCAGCTATTCAATTATTAAAAAATAAGGGAATAAGTAAAATTCATTTCCTATGTCTTATTGCAGCCCCAGAAGGTGTTAAAAGGTTCACTGACGAGCATCCTGATGTTAATGTTTACATTGGTGCTTTGGATGAAAGATTAAACGAGAATGGTTATATATTACCTGGTCTTGGTGATGCAGGCGATAGAATTTATGGTACAAAATGAAAATTAATTAGTTAATTTTTTTTTGCCAAAGTAAGACAAGCTCAATAATTAAAGTATTAAAAAATGCTTATGATTCTATTATATGGAATCATAAGCATTTTTATTATGATAGACTAACTTTACGTTCTGTCCTTTTTATTCATATTTAAGAACTATATATTTTTAGGGTAAATGAATAAATATATTTATTTCCCCAAACATATATTATAGCGCCCTAATCTATATCCTAACTTTACCTTACACTAAATTTATATACTGTTACATAATCAAATTCTTGACCAGCTTTAAATATACAAGGTTTGAATTCTGGTATATTAGTTGAATTAGGGAAAAACTGTGTTTCAAAGCATACACCATCGCGTTTTTTATAAACAATACCATTTTTACCTTTTTCAGTACCTGTTATAAAGTTTCCTGTATAAAGTTGCATTCCAGGCATATCTGTATAGATTTCCATTACTCTACCACTCTCTTCATCCACAAGCTCGCCTACTTTTTCTATCTCATCACCACTAATATTAAGTACATAGTTATGATCATATCCACCTGCTTGTTTTAATGGTTCATAATCAGCATCGATTTCCTCACCAATTGCCTTTAATTTTCTAAAATCCATTGGTGTTCCTGTTACGTCTCTTAGTTCTCCAGTAGGAATTAACTCATCATCAGTTGGTGTGAATTTATCAGCATCAATCATTACTTTATGATTTAAAATCGTTCCTTTATCATGACCCGCAAGATTAAAATAAGAATGATTTGTTAAATTTATTACAGTATCTTTATCAGAAACTGCTACATATTCAATTACTAATTCATTATCATCTGTCAATGTATATGTAACACTAATATCTAAGTTTCCTGGATATCCTTGTTCCATATCTGGACTAAGTCTAGAGAATTCAACAGATATAGAATCATCTTCTTCAAAAACTTCTTCTTCATATACATATTTATTATATCCTACTAAACCACCATGTAAATGGTTGTTTCCATCATTTTTTTCCACTTCATACTTCTTACCATTTATAACAAATGAAGCATTACTAATTCGATTAGCATGACGTCCAATAAACGAACCATATCCTGGTCCATTTACTTCATACCCTGCAATGTCATCATATCCTAATACTACATCTGAAAAATCACCTTTTTTATCTGGAACTATAATGCTTACAATATTTGCTCCATAATTTGTCAAGCTTACTTTCATCCCATTACGATTGGTAAGGGTAAATAAAGTAACTTTTTCGCCGGATTTTGTTTTACCAAATGATTGACTCTTTATACTCATAATATTCTCCTTTTCCTACACCTATATTTATTAGCATAATCCACTTTTAAATAAAGTGCAACCAAAACTTATCTCTTCACTTTTATAGTTATATATCTGGAAATGATATGGAATCTATAAATACCTCATTAAATTCATCGTTGGTAGCTAATTCTAAATAACTACAATTGGCTGCTATTACATCTATATCTTTTTTTGATATATCACCTAATAAGAACTTACTAGCACCGTTTAAGGCTGCATTTCCTATGCTCTTTATTATATTAATATTAACCTTTGGCAATAAACCTATTTTGATTATTTTTTCGTAATTCGTTTTGCTCCCAAAAGCACCTGCTAAGTAGATTCTATCCACATCTTTAATAGAAATTCCTGTATCCTTTAACAATAAAATAATACCAGCATAGATAGCACCTTTTGCCAATTGAATCTCTCTTATATCTTTTTGCGTCAACACCACTCTATGGTAATCATCATTGTATAGGGTCACGCAGTTTTCCAAACCATATTCATTTAGCAATCTTCCTGTACTATCCATATACCCATTTGCATAGAATTCTGCTAATGCTTCTAATACACCAGTTCCACAAATACCAATAGGATAACTATTTTCTTTATCACTTCCAATATAATCTACGCTTATTTTATCACCAACAATACGAACGGAGGTAATAGCTCCTTCTTTTGCAACCATCCCTTGTTGTAATGTTGCTCCCTCAAAAGCAGGACCTGCAGCCGTAGAACATACAACGATTTTACCATCCTTGGCTAATACTATTTCACCATTTGTACCAATGTCTACAAGTAAGGTTATTCCTTTTATAGAATGTAAATTTTTTTCAATAATACATCCCATGGTATCAGAACCAACATGTCCATGGATTCCGGGAAGAACATATATAAGGGCATCCTTATATTCTAAAAAACCTAAATCAATTGCTCTACATTCCACTCCATCATAATTTATATTTGAAAATGGAACTTTTAATAAATTACTTAACGGTCTTTCTAAAAATATATGAATCATGGTGGTATTTCCAACAACTACAATAGATTCAATCTTTTTAGGATTAACATTTGTTTCACTTACCATCTGATTTATTATCTGATTACAGCATTTTTGTATTAACTTACATAATACTTCTGCATTTGCATTGCTTTTACTACCAAAGGTAATTCTAGATATTACATCCATCCCATACAAATATTGTGGATTTGGTTCACTTTTTTCACATAAAACACATCTTTTTTCTATGTCCCATAAAAGAGCTGCAACTTGGGTTGTTCCAATATCAATTGCAACACCATAACTACCACTTAAATTCTTACTATCATAAATACTAGTATTTTCATTGTCGGGCTTCTCATTGCTAAGCTTTTCATTTCTAAGCTTTTCATTGCTGTTGTTTACATTACCATTATATACATCGCTACTACTACAATTCATATCGGTTTTAGCATGAGCCTTGGTTATATTCGTATCAAGTAGTATAACACAAGTGTCTTGCGTACAAGAAAAGCAACAAGCAAGTCGCATCCCTCTCCTGATTTCTTCTTCGGTAAGGGTGTTTAGCTCTTCTAATGCTAATGGGCTAGTATTGCCTTTTGTGATTAATACCTTACATTTACCACAGGTTTTGCCTCCAGAACACACACCTCCTAGGTCAATACCATGTTCCCTTGAGGCTTGAAAAAGATTTTCACCATGATTCACTGTAATTTTCTGATTAATTGGCAAAAATAATACTTCCATAGAAACCTCCACGATTTGTTATATCCAATTATAATCTAAAAAAAGGTTATCCTTAAGGATAACCTTTAATCAATCTCGTTCATAACAATATAGCTAATTCTGAATAAAAATCGTAAAAATAAAATTCTTATAATTTATATGTCAAGAAAAAGGTACACTGAATAACTTGTGTTGATTATAATTTAACTACGTTTGTAGCTTGAGGTCCTTTAGCACCTTGAACTACTTCAAATCCAACTTCTTGTCCTTCTTCTAAAGACTTGAATCCGTCCATGTTAAGACCTGAATAATGTACGAATACATCATTACCTTGTTCATCAGAGATGAAACCAAAACCTTTTTGATTGTTAAACCATTTTACTGTACCTTTGTTCATGTATAATTCCTCCAAAAAATAAAATTACCGACTGTTACTATGTAACAGAAGTAGCTGTCGCATCAAGCGATAACATAATAATAGCACTATTTTTCCATTATGTCAATTGCTATTTTGTAATATTTTTGAAGTTTTAGCTATTTTATTCATTTTTTTTATAAGATTTTATTGAATTTCACAACAAAATATTTGCATATTTGATTATTTTATACAAAACTTTTACCAATTGCTACACTTTGTTGCTTTTCTATCGTATTCCTGTATATAATTGCTATAATTGTTTTGTTATCAAACATTAGAAAGGACGTTTAGAATGCTTAACTTACTTAATGAAAAGTTACGAAAACTTAGGATTGAGAAAGAGTTTACTCAAGATTACGTCGCAAAATATTTGAATATGACTAGACAAGGATACGCGCACTATGAAGCTGGTTTAAGAAATCCAGATCATCAAACCTTGTTAAAATTATCAAATCTATACCACATTGATATTGGCGACCTAATCAACAACTTTACAACACCTATTGATAATAATATACTATTAGAAAATCCGCCTTATCATACTGCAGCGAAAACAGAATCGCCAACTACAAGAAAAACCATACAACTTACATATGATGAAAGGAGACTATTTAACCTATTTCAAAAATTAAGTAGCCCTGAAAAGAAAGAATTGCTGGCTTACCTTGAGGAAAAAATTAAAACAAATAAAATTAACCCAAACATATGAAGCACTTTAGTACGTTAATGTTGCACCCGGAAACTAATGACTAATCCAATGATTAATATATGTAATATCATAATTAGTGGCATTCCAACTGTAAATTTCATATGTTTTGTTTTATGTCGAAAGAATTGCATTCCTAGTATACTCCCTAAACTTCCACCAATGAAAGCAACTAAGAATAATTTCTTTTCCTCTATCCGCCAACTTCTCTTTTTTGCTCGTTCTTTATCAATTCCCATTAGTGAAAAACCAATTATATTAATTAGTAAAATATAATATTTAATTACTTCAAATTTGTCCATACTATTAATCTTTCATATTTATTTTTTCTTCATTTTTATTACTTCATTTTTTATTTTTTACAATTAACATTTACATACAATTTTTATGAAACAAGGGGCTTTGCATAATAGCCAGCAAGCTATGACACAAAGCCTCTCTATCTAATAATTTATAAAAAAACAATTAATTATTTCTACTTTTCTTCATTCACTACATCAATTCCAAGTTCATCAAGTTGTTTTTTATCAACAACATTTGGAGCATCTGTCATCAAACATGACGCATCTTTTACTTTAGGGAATGCTATTACATCACGAATACTATCCTCTTGTGCCATAAGCATAATAAGGCGATCAAGCCCATAAGCAAGTCCTGCATGTGGTGGAACTCCATATTTGAAAGCATTTAATAGGAATCCAAAACGTTCATATGCATCTTCCTTGCTAAATCCTAAAACTTCAAACATTTTTTCTTGTACATCATTTTGGAAAATACGAACACTACCGCCACCAATTTCAGTACCATTTAAAACGATATCATAAGCTTTCGCTCTTACTTTACCTGGATCTGTATTTAGTAATTCTAAATCCTCTTCCATAGGCATTGTAAATGGATGATGCTTTGCAGTATATCTACCTTCTTCTTTTGAATACTCAAGTAATGGGAACTCTGTAACCCATAAGAATTTATATTCATCTTTCTTAAGTAAATCAAGATTTCTAGCAATTTCAAGTCTTAAATTACCTAAAACGTCAAACACTACGTCGTCTTCATCCGCTGCAAATAGTAGTAAGTCACCTGGTTTACCATTCATTGCATTAACTAAAGCTGAAAGTTCCTCTTCTGTCATAAATTTAGCAAAGGAAGATTTGTATGTGCCATCTTCATTAATTGCTAAATAAGCCAAACCTTTCGCTCCGAAACCTTTAGCGAATTCAACTAAAGCATCGATCTTCTTTCTTGGCATATCTCCTTGACCTTCTGCATTAATACCACGTACAGAACCACCGCTTAAAAGTGCCCCTGTAAATACAGAAAATCCACAATTCTTTACTACATCAGAAACATTTTTAAGTTCCATACCAAAACGGATATCTGGCTTGTCAGAACCAAAACGCTCCATTGCTTCCTTATATGTCATTCTTTGAATTGGAAGTGCTATTTCAACACCAATTGTTTCTTTAAACATTTTGTGTAATAATCTTTCATTCACTTCTAATACATCATCTACATCAACAAAAGATAATTCCATATCTATTTGTGTAAACTCTGGTTGTCTATCCGCACGTAAATCCTCATCTCTAAAACACTTAACGATTTGGAAATATCTATCATAACCGGAACACATTAATAATTGCTTAAAAATTTGTGGAGATTGTGGAAGTGCATAGAAGTTGCCTGGATGAACTCTACTTGGAACAAGATAATCTCTAGCGCCTTCAGGTGTACTCTTTGTAAGCATAGGTGTTTCAATCTCTAGGAAACCTTCTTCAGAAAGGAAACTACGTGTTAAAGTAGCCACTTTACTTCTCATAATAAGATTTCGTTGTAAATCAGGTCTTCTAAGATCCAAATATCTATATTTTAATCTTAATTCTTCCTTTGTCTTACTACTTTCTTCAATTGGAAATGGTGGTGTTTCAGCTTCGGATAATACACGAAGTTCTGTTGCTCTAAGTTCAATATCACCTGTTGCTAAATTCTCATTGATAGCACCATTACGAGCTTCAATTCTACCCACTACGGCAATTACGAACTCACTTCTTAATTTTTCAGCTTTTGAAAAACCTTCTTCACCTATATCATTTCCTTCGAAAATAATTTGCAATAAACCAGAACGATCTCTTAAGTCTAAGAAAATAATTCCGCCTTTATTTCTACTTTTTTGTACCCAACCCATTACTGTAACTGTTTGTCCAATATTAGCACTTGATAATTCGGTACATCTATGGCTTCGTTTTAAGCCTTTCATTGATTCTGCCATGTTAATCCTCCTAATATAAGCTAGCTTAGAACTACTTATTCTTATGCTTAGGGTGTCAAAAGGTGCGTAGCACTAATTTTGCTACAATATATTATTGTAGCAAGCTAGCTTACATACTAATATATTGTACCAAAATATCACCTTTGGTGCTTATGACACTCTAATCTTATTTATCCAAATAAGCAAAAAAACTCTTCTGATATCATATCACCTAAACTTCATAATAGTCAATACAAATTCGTTCCTTCCTTACAGTTCCAATATATTCTCCTGCTTTCATATGCTCTGGATGAACTTGATAATTTGCTAATGCTTCTTCACTTTCAAATAAACTATCTAAAATTACGTCACCGTTAGTAGTTGGTAATGGATTAGTTATAACATTAATCTTAACAATACCAGGAATGATGTCTTTTAGATCTTCTAACATATTCTTAATTTTTAATTTAACACTATCCTTTTCTTCTTCATCAAAATCCTTTAGTGTAAACATAACTATATGCCTTATCATATATTAATACCTCCTTATATTTTATATCCTTCTGAAACCCGATACCTTTCATATACTGCTTTTTAGTATTTCATACGCTGCTTTTAGTATTTCATATACTGCTTTTTAACATTTCATACACTGTTTTTAGTATTTCATATGCTTAAAGAGTCTAGCTTAAATTTCGTGATATCAGATGTATTTTTTACGCAGTCCGTCCGAACAACGTGAGGGAAAGGCAAGTAAAAAATCATCTGATAGACAGAAATAATCAAAATATATATTTAGCATATGAAATACCCAAAACCTAAATTAAAGCGAACATAAAATATGACCCCTATTAATATCTTGACTAGTAATATAAAGTCTTATCCATTAATAGGAGTCATTCATTGTAATTCTTAGATTTCAGTAAGGAAAGCAACATAACCTAACATTGTTTCGTATATGTCTGCTTTACTTGTAATTTCCCAAGGAGCATGCATATTAAGTACTGCAACACCGCTATCAATTACTTCCATGTTATAGTTTGCCATAATATAAGCGATAGTACCGCCGCCACCTTCATCTACTTTACCAAGTTCAGAAGTTTGGAAAGTAACATCATGCTTTTCCATAATTCCTCTAAGTTTGGCCATATATTCTGCATTAGCATCATTAGAACCAGATTTACCTCTTGAACCTGTATACTTATTAAATACCATACCTTTACCAAAATATGCAGAATTCTTTTTCTCCATTACTGCTGGATAGTTAGGATCGAATGCTGCACTAACATCAGAAGATAACATGTGGGAATTTGCAAGTGCACGTCTTACTTTAAGTTCAGAATAATCACCTAGTAACTCCATAACTTCTGCTACTGCATTTTCAAAGAATCTAGAATGCATACCAGATGCGCCAACACTACCAATTTCTTCTTTATCAACTAAGATACATGCACAAGTCCTGTCTGTACTAGTAATGTTAAATTGAGCTATCATTGAAGTGTAAGCACAAACTCTATCATCCTGTCCATATCCCATTACCATACTACGGTCAAATCCATAATCTCTAGCTTTACCTGCAGGAACAATTTCAAGTTCAGCAGATAAGAAATCTTCTTCTTCAATATCATATTTTTCTTTTAGAAGAGCTTTGATATTAGCTTTTACTGCTTCCTTTTCTTCACCTTTTAGTGGAATGCTTCCTACTAAAACGTTAAGATCTTCGCCTTCAATAACTTTAGCACCCTTTTTATCCATTTGGTTTGCTGATAAATGAATTAATAAATCAGAAATACCGATTACAGGATCTGATTCATCTTCACCAATTACGATGTTAACTATAGTTCCATCTTTTTTCACTACTATACCATGGATCGCTAAAGGAAGAGTAACCCATTGATATTTTTTAATTCCACCATAATAGTGAGTGTCAAGAAGTGCCATTTCAGTATCTTCATATAATGGTACTTGTTTCACGTCAATTCTTGGTGAATCGATATGTGCACCTAATATTTTCATACCTTCAGATAATGGTCTTTCACCAATTAAAAATAAAGCAATTGCTTTATCCATATTATTGATATACACTTTATCTCCTGCTTTTAGTGTTTCCTTATTGCGAATAACTTCGTTAAGGTCACGGTAGCCTTGTTCTTTTGATTGTCTTATAATTTCTGCTACACATTCTCTTTCAGTTTTGCAATCAGATATAAACGCTTTATATCCTTCACTCAAAGCAAAAACTTCACTTCTTTTTTTATCATCATATTTTAACCATGCATTTTTATTTTCCATAGATATACCTTTTTCGTCCTAATATAATTACTTAGAACTTATCCTTTCTTTTCATTCATAATCCCTATTTAATTATTAATTATGTATCATTTCCTATACTAAATCCCATCCATATATTAATGTATCTAATAATTAATTTATTTCTACATTATACCCTTTTTAATTACAAAAAACAAGACACGACGATTAACTCTTTGGCATAAACAACTATTTAATGAGTTACTATCCCTTAAAATTCGCCTTCGTGACTTGTTCGTTTATTATTATATTAACGTTTAATAAGTTTATCTTATAGAAAATATGAAACAATGTTATCAAGTGCAATTTCTGTTTGTTCCCCATTTTCCATGTTTTTTATCTTAACTAAATTGTTACTTAGTTCATCCGCTCCAATAATTACTGTGTTTTTAGCACCAATTTTATTAGCATACTTCATTTGTGCTTTTACACTTTTGTCCAAGTAATCAGTTTCAACAATGATTCCATTCTTACGAAGCTCATTTACCACTTTATAAGCAGCAATCTTAGCATCACTACCTAATATACCTACATAAATTTCAGGAACTGGATCTGGTGAAAGCATGATTCCTTCTTTGTCAAGGAAATACAGTATTCTTTCAATACCCATTCCAAAACCAACGGATGGTATATCATGTTTTTCATCTATTTCATGAATTAAATTATCGTAACGACCGCCACCACATAATGTAAATCCGTCCCCATTTACTAATTCGAACACTGTCTTAGTATAATAATCTAAACCTCTAACAATGCCAGTATCAACTTCATATGGTATATCTAATTCTTTTAATAGAGATTGTAATTCATTAAAATGATTACTACATTCTTCATCTAAGTAATGAATCGTTCTTGGTGCATCTTTTACAATTTCTTTGCAACTTGGAACTTTACAATCAAGTACTCTTAGAGGATTTTTCTTCATTCTTTCTAAGCAAGTTGGGCATAGATGTTCTTCGTTCTTGTTTAAATATTCTAATAAAGCTTCATTATATGTTTGTCTACAATCACAACATCCAATACTATTTATATGAAGTTTGACATCTTTTAATCCTAATTCTTTTATAAAAGTTATAATTAAAGTAATTATTTCTACTTCAACTAAAGGACTTTTAGAACCTATGAATTCAACACCAAATTGATGATGCTGACGTAATCTACCACTTTGTGGCTGTTCATATCGAAAAGCAGGGGTTACGTAGAATAATTTTGTAGGACCACTCTCAGCATACATATTATTTTCTAAATATGCCCTAATTGCACCTGCAGTGCCTTCTGGTTTTAGGGTAATACTTCGATTTCCTTTATCCATGAAAGTATACATTTCTTTTTGAACAACATCCGTTGTTTCACCTACACCTCTTTGGAATAAAACGGTATGTTCAAATACAGGAGTAATAATTTCTTTTATGTTATATACTTTACAAAGAGCCCTTGCTTTTTCTTCTATAATAGCCCTTTTATGCATATCACTACCGTACCAATCATTCGTTCCTTTAGGTCTTTTCGTAATCATATTACTACCATTCCTTTCCTACGTATGAATAAATTAAAACTCATAATTATTATTAATTGAATTAACATAATCTAAGATCTCTGTTATTTCATCTGAATGTACTGCTTGTAAAAATGATAGAAAAACTTCCATATCAAAATTCTTCACTTCTTCTATCATTAATTCGATTGCCGTGTCTATATCAAAGGAACTGCGATATCTTCTTTTTGATATAAGGGCAGCAAAAACATCACAGATGCGAAGTATTCTAGCACCATAAGGAATTTCATCCCCTTTTAGATTACTAGGATAACCAGACCCATCGTAGTTTTCATGGTGATGTAATACTGATTCTGCAATTATCTGGTCATATCCTTCATTTATTAAAATTTCATATCCAAGAGTCGGATGCATACGGATATATTTCATCTCTTCAATAGCTAAAGCATCTTTCTTTCTTCCGTATAGATATTCACCTAATTTCAATTTACCAATATCATGTACTAATCCAGCTTGTGACATGTAATAGCAAAAATTTTCATCTTTTTTTAGATTTTTTGCTAATAGTTTAGCTAACTTACTTACTAAAATACCATGATCAATTGCTTCTAATAAATCATCTTCAATACTTCTCTTTATGTTGATGTTTTTATTTTCTTGAATAAACACTAGAAAGTCCTCTCTAATTCACTTCTATTATTGGATATAAAAGTTACCTTTCTTTCTATCATCTCATCGATTCGATTAATATAATCAATTAAACTTTTCACATTATCTACTCTCTCTATACGATTTTCATTATGAAATACAAATTTAGACACAGAACCTGCACCTAGTGCTAAGATGGTTTGTTTTTCTTCCATAATTAATATATTATAGATACACTCTTTCCCATAATGTGCATAACCAGTGTTTTCAAGATTATCTGCCATATTCTTTTGTCTATATAGATAGTATGGAAGATAATCATATTCTTTTGCATAAGCTGTTGTTAATTCTAACATTTCTTTTGCATCATGCGCTGCCATATCCTTATAATTCTCTTTTTCTATATTAAGCCTTGCTGCACGTTTAATCGCTAGGGTATGAACTGTTAAACTATCTGGATTAAGTTTTCCTATCTCACTTAGTGTATAAGCAACATCTTCCTTAGTCTCACCTGGCAATCCAATGATAATGTCCATATTAATATTATCATGTCCAACTTTTCTTGCCATGTAGTATGCATCTATTATTTCTTGTACGGTATGCTTTCTCCCAATAACATCAAGTGTTTTTTGCATCATGGTTTGTGGATTAATTGATATTCTAGATACACCTTGTCTTTTTAGAACTTCTAACTTTTCTAAAGTTATGCTATCGGGTCTTCCAGCTTCCACTGTATATTCCATAAGATTCTTTACATCAAAACAGTTAGCAACATGTGTTAATAACCTATCTAATTGCTCTGCTGTTAATGTTGTAGGTGTTCCCCCTCCAATATATATTGTGGAAAGTTTTTTACCTGTAAAAGCTGTTTTTGCATAGGATATTTCCTTCATTAGCGCTTCTAAATATACTTCGATTAAATCCTTAAACTTTTCAGCGGAATAGGAAGTAAAAGAACAGTAAAGGCATGTACTTGGACAAAATGGGATTCCAATATATATGCTATAACTATTCTTGTAATCAATCTTTTGTAATAACTCTAATTCTCGTTTTGCTATTTCTATACTCAAATCAATTTTTTTATCTGAACAAAGGTATTCATTACTAAGATGTGACTTAATCTTAGTAATATCTTCCCCTTGTAAAAGAGGATCTAATGCTAACTTTGTTGGCCTTATCCCTGTTAAGATCCCCCAAGGAAGTTCTATATTTGTTAACTTATTTAAAAGTTTATACAACTCTCTCTTTAAGTGATTTTTATAGTCTTTTATATTCTCTAGTGATTTATTGCTACTTACTTCTGCTAACTTTTCACCTAACTTAAATGCTTTCATTAAAATCTTATCTTCATCTAAAATAATGTGAATTGTTAAAGGCTCCTCAGTTAAATCACTTTGTGTAGATATCTCTTCTTTATCACCAAATTGTGCAACTTTAATTGGTTCATTTGGATAAAATGCTTTTAATAACGTATGAATATCGTATTCATATTCGTTCTTAGTCAAATAGACTGTAATCATATTAAACTCCTATCTAACTTCATAACTAAATTAGTTGGAAATATAATTTCCAACTAATCTACTTTCATTGTATATAATTTAGATTTCTACAAATCCAATCCAATTTAATCCCATATTGTTTCTGGATGTATAAATGGATTATTTTTTTTCTCATATCCAATAGAGGTTAAAGCTCCATGTCCTGGATAAACTTTTGTTTCTTCTGGTAATGCCATTAATATTTTTTCAATAGAACGCAACAACATCATACCATCACCTGTAGGCAGATCTGTTCTACCAACAGAATTATAGAACAAAGTATCTCCACTAATTAACACATTTTCATCTTCAATATAAAAACAAACACTACCTTTTGTATGCCCTGGTGTATGAATTACTTTTAGTTTATAACCAGCCAAAAGTAATTCATCACCATCATTAAAAAAGTGAGATAATTTCATTGTAAATTTACTACCAATTAAATAAGCAGCATTTAATATGAAATCTTTTACCAATTCCCCTTCTTCTATATAGCCATACATTGGAATATCATAATGTTCTGATAATTTTGGACCTGCCATAATATGATCAAAATGACCATGAGTAAGTAAAATCCCAACAGGTTTAATATTATCCTCCTCAAGTTTCTTAATAATAAGCCCGGCATTATCGCCTGGATCTATAATAATGCCCTCTTTTGTTTCTTCATTACTGATAATATAACAATTTGTCTTTACATCTCCAAGTAGAATAGTCCCTATTTTCATTTTAATCTCCATTTCGTCGATACACCGCGAATTCGGTGTTGGCACAATATCTGCAAAGTGAATTGATTTTTCTCACTAATCTTTATTCTTAATTAGCCTGTCGTTCTTTCAATATCAAGAATACTTTCGATTGTTCTTAATTTACTTATAATATACAATAATTGTTCTTTACCATGAATATCAAAACCTATACTAATAGTGGCAGTACCTTGCTTGCTAGTTCTTACTGTCATTGAAGTAACATCTATTTTATTTTCAGTAAGTATTTTAGAGATATCTACTAATACACCACTTCGATTCTTTGAATATATTTTTATCTCTGCTGCATATAGTCCACCCTCTTGTTGTTTATCAAGTGGAACATTCCATTCAGCTTCAATTAATCTTGCCCTGTCTTCTTCCGCTAAATTCATAAGATTCAAACAATCTGTTCTGTGTATTGATACACCCCTGCCTCTTGTAACAAATCCTACAATTTCATCACCAGGAACTGGACCACAACATTTAGAGAATCGCACTGCTACGTCATGTATTCCTTCAACTACAATACCGCTCTTTGACTTTCTTCCATGACTTCCTTTACTTTCTTTGATTTCAGTTATCGTATCAAGTACTTTATCGTCCGTCATTTCCTTCTTATGCTTCTTATCATATTCGTCTTTCAATTTATTAACGACTTGACCTTCTTTAAGACCTCCATGACCAACAGCAGCATAGATAGAATCCCAATCCTTAAATCCATACTTCAACATAACTTTATTCATATATTCTGATTTTAATAAATCACTTAAGACGATATTCTTCGCTTTACAATAACTTACGATCATATCTTTACCACGAATAATGTTATCTTCTTTTAGCTCAGTTTTAAACCATTGATTTATCTTATTCTTTGCTTGTGTACTTTTTACTAAAGAAAGCCAATCTCTACTAGGACCTTTTGAATTTTGTGACGTTATAATTTCAATACGATCACCATTTTTAATAACATAATCTATATTAACTAATTTGCCGTTAACTCTAGCACCTACCATTTTATTACCAACAGCACTATGAATATTATACGCAAAATCAATAGGTGTAGAACCATTTGGTAAGTTCTTAACATCACCTGTTGGAGAGAAACAGTAAACACTTTCTGAGAATAAATCTAAGTCACTTTTAAGTAAACTTAAAAATTCTTTATTATCTGACATATCCCTTTGCCATTCAAGAATTTGTCTAAGCCATGTAAGTTTCTCTTCTTCTGTATCGTTATTGTTTGCCCCGTCCTTACGCTCTTTGTATTTCCAATGGGCAGCAATACCATATTCTGCTGTACGATGCATTTCATAAGTTCTTATTTGAATCTCAAATGGCTGACCATTAGGACCAATTAATGTTGTATGAAGTGATTGATACATATTAGGTTTTGGCATAGCAATATAATCTTTAAATCGTCCTGGTATGGGTTTATACATTTCGTGAATGATACCAAGAGCAGCATAACAATCTTTTACAGAATCTACGATAATACGAACTGCAAATAAATCATATATTTGATCTAGTGTTTTATTTTGATTTACCATCTTTTTATAGATACTAAAAAGATGTTTCACACGTCCATCAATCATTGCCTTTATTTCAGCATCACTTATATGAAATTGTACTTCTTCTACGATTCCATTAATAATACTCTTCTTTTCACCAATTCTCAAATTTATCTTTTCAGATAGATCCTTATATATATCAGGTTCTAAATATTGAAGTGATAAATCATCTAACTCTATTTTTATCTTAGAAATACCAAGTCTTTGTGCAATTGGAGCATAAATGTCCATGGTCTCTCTAGCTTTTTCTCTTTGTTTAATAGGGGTTTGGTACTCTAACGTACGCATATTGTGAAGTCTATCTGCTAATTTTATAAGAATAACTCTAATGTCCTTTGCCATCGCTAGAAACATCTTACGCAAATTCTCTGCTTGAATTTCTACTTTATCTTTTGAATAATTTAATTGAGTAAGCTTCGTAACGCCATCAACTAGCAAAGCAATTTCTTCATTAAATTCCTTTGTTAGTTCTTCTACAGTATATATAGTATCTTCAACTACATCATGTAAAAGTCCTGCAACAATAGTTTCTTTATCCAATTCCAATTCTGCTAGAATAATAGCTACACATAAAGGATGTATAATATATGGCTCTCCAGATTTTCTTAATTGGTCATTATGAGCTTTGTCAGCAATATGGTAAGCTTTTTCTATCATGGAAATATCTGCAGAAGGATGATAACTTTCTACAGTGTGAATTAATTGTCTATATAAAATATCTGGACTTGTAAAATGGTCCGGAATATCGAATTCTTTTTTGTTTTTGTCTCTATTAGACTTATTACTAACTACTACACTTTCCATGAAATCACCACCTATTTATAAGTTTATCTTCTTATTATAATCAGTTTCTATTAAAAAATCAATTATTTATTGAATAATGACATATCCTGGCTTGTTTTGTCAAGTTCAATATGATAAACAGCTTTCCCTTTATGTCAAAGAAAGCCATTCCTTATACACAAAAAAGAGTTCACAGCTTATCTGAAAACTCTTTTTTTTCTATTATTGGTATTTATTCTTTTTATTATTTATCTTCATATTTTAAAACAGATTCAACATCGTATCCAACTAATTTATCTCTTCCACGTAGACCTTCAAGTTCAATTAAAAAGATAATTTTAACTACTTCACCACCTAAACTTTCAATTAATTTAGTGATTGCTTCTATTGTACCGCCTGTAGCGATTAAGTCGTCAACAATAGCTACTTTTTGACCTGGTTTAATTGCATCTTTGTGAATTTCAATAGTTGCTGTACCATATTCTAGATCATATTCCATTTCAATAGTTTCACAAGGTAATTTACCTTTTTTACGGACAGGAACAAAAGCTTTATTTAAGTTATAAGCAATAGGTACTCCAAAGATAAATCCTCTAGATTCAGGTCCAACAATTACATCAATATTCTTATCATCTAATAATGATTGCATTTGGTCAATCGACATCCTAAGTCCATCTTTATCTTGTAATACACTAGTTATATCGCGAAAAATAATGCCTTCCTCTGGAAAATTTGGTATACTTCTAATGTATTCTTCTAATTTTTTCATATTAAAGCCTCTTTTCATAATTAATCAAATAAAATTACTGTATTCCTATAATTCACGTCTGCGTATTAACACGCCCTCATATCAGGATTCATTAAACTCTGATGATTGCCAAAGTATATTATAGCATCTCCATTTATAAATATCAATTAATTTATTAATTAATCAAGGATATTAAGCTGTTTTTTGCCTTTTATGTTTGACATAACTACTTCAATTAATCTTATTTAACAAATTATTCACTTCTTTAATAAAGCACTCTGGATTGCCATAAGGTTCTATTCCATCTTCAATTTTATCCAATTCACCTTTTATATAATCAGATATACGAAATACAATATCTGCTATTTCGTTATAATTATGCCCTTCTTTTTCTTGTTTTCTCAAACTATGAAACAAATTTTCAAGTGCATTGGCTACTGTTGATATTGAGGTGTATAACATCATAGCTGCTGACCCTCTTATTGTGCGTATATTACCATAAATATCATTCATTGTATCAATGTCAAATGTTTTAGTTTGTTCACAATCAAGTATATTCTTTTCTAATTGTTCTAATAGTTGATTCGTTTCATATACAAACAATTCGAATAGCGGTTCTACAGAACGCGGCACTTATATCCTCTCCTTTCTATTAATTCTAAATTTACTAAGCCAATGAATTACTTATCTTCTTAGCAATTATTTTCTTGATTATTATTTTCTTTTTCCAAAATCTCTTTTTTCACACAATTGTAACATTATATGACATAATCCTTAACAAAACCTTAACAACATATATTTTCCCCATATATCAAAAAAGCTAGTAACAAAGCACAACTTATCTTTGTTACTAGCAAATTTTGATTTTATTCATTTATTAAAGAATTATAAAAACGTACATATCTTTTTTCAGGAATATCATTAAATTCACACCTTACTATACTATCATATTTTTGATATTCCTTTTTAAACATCTCTTTACGATTGCAAAATATATACAAATCCAATAATTGATAATAGGCATTTAATGATAAGGCATTATGATCTAATATTTTTAACAATGCCTTTTCTGCTTTCTTCATCATATTCTTTTCTCTAAAATAGTCACTTATCATTAAGAGAAGCTCTTCATATTTTTTATCAGCAAACTCACGTATATCATATGCCCAAACATAATCTTCTTCTTCGAAAAACATACCATGATACAACTCGGTTATTTCTTCTGCTTCTTCTATATTATCGTCATCAATAAAAGAATTTCTCAAAATAAAACGATCGAAATCAATAAAATCACAAACATTATCCATTATTTCTAAAGTATAATCATTTTTAATTAAAAATTCTTTTCTTGTAAGACCCATATCTTTCAAATGTTTTCTTAAGTAGGACATAGTAACATACAAGTGATTCAGGGCCTTTGTTTTATCTTCACCATTAAATAGAATACTAATTAATTCATCTTTTGAAATTTTCTTATCATATCTACATATTAAATATGCAAACAATTCCTTAACCTTTTTCGTTCGCCATTTCACAAAAGTTACATCCTCTTTATTAACAATTGTAAAATTTCCAAAACAAGTTATTTGACGCTTGTTGCTTTTTTTTATGCTTTTTCCAGTAGTTGTTAGCGTTAGCGAACCTGGTAATAAAAAATCATAGCCACTCTTATACACTGTGTCATGTACTATTTCCTTTAATTCAAAAAATATATAATCGAAATTTTCTTCTATAATAACCAAGATGATTTTACTTGTTTTTGTTATTTTTCTAATATTATTTATTATGTCCATATCGGTTAAGTAAGAAGTACTTACTCCAAAGAAAACTATTTCAGGCCTCTTTTCTTCAATACACAATAGAGCATCTTTTATCTTAGTAAACATTCCAGTAATCTCAAAATCTCGATAATCTTTTATATAATTATGGAGCTTTATTAATTTTTTTTCATTATCTTCTAATAATATAACTGAGATCATTTTACCTCTCCCAAAGGAACTTTTACGCTTTATAAACCCATTTAGTTTTTCCCTATTAATTGATAATTTTGAATTATTATTTGCGTATTTTGTTTGCCTCCGTATTCATTAATGCTTGGATAATATGTAATTGATAATTTCACGTCATTATCTCTATTAATAAACATCTTATCAACTTCATTATCTCCGTACAATGCCTTCATTTCATTAATCATATCTGGTACATTACCAAAGTACAATGCTTCCATTTCTCTATTATACTCATTTACAACTCTAAATTTTAAAACATTTTTATCTTTGCCCAATAGATTTGCCTTCAACACTTTCACATTTCTTTCAGCAAAGATAGGCTTATTGTTACCCTTACCAAATGGTTCTAATAATTCTAACTCTTCAATTAATTCACCTGAAACGAAACCGAATGGCAGGATAACATCAATAACGACTTTAGGAATTAAATCCTCATTTGTTAATGTTGTAATTTCATTTAACTTTTTTCTTAATATATCCACGTTGTCATACGAAAGAGACAAACCTGCAGCCATAGGATGTCCACCGTATTTCATTAGTAAATCTTTACATTTAGTAAGTTCCTCATATATGTTATATTGCGGGATCGATCGACAGGAACCTTTTACACCTTGTTCGGAATCAGTTAATACAATCGCTGGTTTATTAAACTTTTCTTTTAATCTACCCGCTATAATCCCCGCTAAACTTTCATGACAATTTTCTATATAGACAACTAAAACTTTATCATCATTCATCTGTTTCTCTTCAATTGTAAGTAAAGCTTTCTCAAAACCTTTTAGAGTCATTTCTTTTCTTACATCATTGAGTGATTTTAATTCTAAAGCTAAAGCATCTGCTTCTACTTTCGATTTTGAAAGTAACAATTCCAATCCTTTTTTAGCAGTATCAAGTCTTCCAGATGCATTAAGACATGGCCCAATGATAAATCCTATATGATATACTGATAATTTAGATAATGGTATGTTATTTATCTCTAACAATGCCTTAATTCCTAGATTACTTGTATTTTTCAAAAGTTTTAGTCCATATTTTACAATAATACGATTTTCATCAACTAGATCCATAACATCACATATGGTTGCAATTGCTGCAACTTCTATAAGACTATCTAATTCAACCTTTGGTATATGAAATTCTTCATACAAAACTTGAACAAATTTGAATGCTACTACTGCACCACACAGTCCATCAAAAGGATATTCACATACCTCTTGCTTCGGGTTTACAACTGCACTAGCATCTGGAATAAGATGCTCTTTAACGCCATCAGTCAAGGAATATGGTATGTCATGATGATCCGTTATAATAATTGTTATGCCAAGTTCATTAGCTCTTTTCACTTGTTCTATAGCCGCGATACCATTATCACAAGTAATAATAGTATCAATTCCATCTTCATACGCTTCTTCAATAATATTAATATTTATTCCATATCCATCTTTAATCCTATCAGGAATTTCATAATCTACATTTGCCCCGCATGCTAAGAGAGCAGTGTATAAAATATAAGTGGAAGCTACTCCATCCACATCATAATCACCTACTATACGGATTCTTTCATTCCTTCTAATTTTATCACTTATAATTTGACTTGCTTTAACAATATCTTTCATTTTCTTTGGTTCGTGTAAATTATTTAAATCAGAATATAAAAACTTATGAATATCATCACTTTCAATTATATCTCTATTCACTAATAGTCTTGCTAGAACTTCACTAATATTATGTTCCTTAACAATTTTATCAAAATCTGCCTTTTTATTTTTTAAAACCCATTTTTCCATGTTTTACACCTATTGCATATCTCAGACTGGTCTGCGATACTGCCATAATAAAAAAGAGCGAAAGAATTACATCTTGGCAACCTTTCTAAATAAATATTTTCTTTCACTCTTACTAATCTTTCTACCTTTTAAATTCGTCATTCGTTCTAAGTAATGCTTACCACAAAAAGCTTGTTATGTAAATAGAATATATTGCTAATCTAAAAATAATATAAGCAGCATCTTATGACGCTGCTTATGTTATGCCTCTATATTCTAATAATTAGCTACCTATATAATCTAGAATTTATTAATGTCATCTTTTGTCTATAAACGTCTAAATAATTATATCACAACACATAACTTTAGAAAAGTATTTTTATAATTATTTACAAATATTAATTATATAACTTTTTAACTAAGCATACCGCCTATCATACCACTTACCATGCAGATAGCCATAACCATAATACTCTTACCAACTTCCATTCCCATGACTGAATTTGTTAATATTGAAATAAAAATTAATACAATAAAATAAATAAGTCCCATTACAAGTCCCCATAAAAACCGTTTCTTTTCTGCACCTTTTCCTAGTAAAAAACCACCAAGTAAATTTGAAAATATGTAAGTTACAATAATTCCTCCAAGTAACACTCCATTTTGTACATTTGTTTTTAACATAATAACAGATAATAGCGTTAATAATAACCCAGTCAATAAATAGGTTACTAATAAAACTCTTAGCATTACGATTACTCGTGAATTCCTATGTAGTATTCTCTCCATTCTATTACTCCTTTATATTTATACTGTAATATATTAAATAAAAATAAGGAATATTCTTTTTCTAACTTTTATTGTGATAACCTACTATTCGTGTTATACTTTTTTCATATATTATACAAAGAAAGGGAGGAGTTTATGAATTTAGTTGATCTTCACGTACATTCAAATGCATCAGACGGAACTTTATCCCCTAAGGGAGTTGTAGAGCTTGCCATAAAGAGTAATCTTAGCGCTATAGCATTAACAGACCACGATACTGCCTATGGAGTAGAAGAAGCTTTAGAAGCAGCAAGGGAGGCATCCCTTAATGGTCAATTTATTAGAATTATTCCTGGAACTGAGTTATCCGTTTCTTATAAAAATAAAGATGTTCATATATTAGGATTGTTCATTGACCCTAATAATCAAACTTTGAAGAACGAATTATTAAAAGCAATAATGAAACGCGACGAAAGAAATGAAAAAATGGTGCAGAATTTAAACCAAGCTGGCATTGATATAAGTATTAAGAAAATGCGTGAAATGGAAGGAGATGCTGTACTTACGAGAGCACATTTTGCAAAATATTTAACCGCCAAGGGCTATACAAAATCAATCAAAGATGCTTTTGATAAGTATCTCAATGATGAAAGTCCTTATTATGTGAAAAGAGAATATCTAACACCTGAAATGGGGATAAAATTAATCCATGAAGCAGGCGGATTAGCAATTCTAGCCCATCCACTTTTATATAAATATACACTTTTAGAAGTTGAAGAATTAGTTGAGTATTTATGTCAATTTCATTTAGATGGAATTGAGGTAATTCATTCTAGCAATACTGGTTTTGATGAAGGACATTTAAGACGTATTGGTAATAAATTCGGTCTACTATTTAGCGGTGGTTCTGATTTTCATGGTGATAATAAACCGAACATAAAACTAGGTGTTGGATTTGGTAATCTTAAAATACCATATTCTATGCTTGAGACCCTTGAAGCTAACTTAAAGTAAATATCTAAACTATATATAGTTCAGCAGTATATGTTTGAACTCATAAATTTTATAAAAAAACAAGCTCTGGTATTAATATTCAGAGCTTGTTTTGTATTATTATTCACCGCTATTTGGTTTTTCAATTTCTACAATAGCAGATTTTTTCATTGGGATACGGCAATTTTTGTTATTACCAAATTCTACGATAACAACTTCATCCATAACGTCAATTACAACACCATAGAAACCACTAGTAGTTAAAACACTATCACCATCAGCAATTGTTAATAATAATGCTTCATGTGCTTTTTGTTGTTTCTTTTGTGGGCGAATCATTAAGAAATAAAATACTGCAACCATAAGAACAATCCATATAATTGTAAATGGTAATGTTTCCGCACCTGTTGGTTGAGTAAGTAAAACTAAATTTTTCATCATATTCCTCCTAGAAATTATATTTGTTATGCTTCACCATTAGCAAAGCCTTCCAACCTTTGTTTTTTATATTCGCTATACCTTTGCTCATCAATAGCATCACGAATTTCTTCCATCATATTGTTATAGAAATATAGATTATGAGTCACTAGTAATCTTAATCCTAACATTTCTTTTGCCTTTAATAAATGTCTTATATATGCTCTACTATAATGTTTACATGTTGGACATTCACAATCCTCACTAATTGGTTTTGCATCTAATTCAAATTTTGCATTCATTAAATTCATTTTACCATGGTTCGTATATGCATGTCCATGTCTACCATTCCTAGCAGGATATACACAATCAAAAAAGTCTACTCCTCTATCAACAGCCTCTAGAATATTTTCAGGTGTTCCAACTCCCATTAGGTAGGTTGGTTTTTCTACTGGTAGAAAAGGTACAGTTTCATCCAGAATTCGGTACATTTCTTCATGAGATTCACCTACCGCTAGACCACCAAGAGCATAACCATCAAGATTTAACTCTGATAATAACTTTGCGTGTTCGATACGTATATCAGCATAAGTACCGCCTTGATTAATACCAAAAAGCATTTGATTTTTGTTTATTGTATCTGGTAATGAATTTAGCCTATTCATCTCGTCTTTGCAACGAAGTAGCCATCTCGTTGTTCTATCTACTGAATTTTGCATATATTCACGTGTTGCTGGGTGTGGAGGACATTCATCAAAAGCCATTGCTATAGTAGATGCAAGGTTGGATTGAATTTGCATACTTTCTTCTGGTCCCATAAATATTTTACGCCCATCAATGTGTGAACTAAAATATACTCCTTCTTCTTTAATCTTTCTAAGACCTGACAAAGAAAATACTTGGAATCCACCTGAATCTGTAAGAATTGGTTTATCCCAATTCATAAACTTATGAAGACCACCTAACTTTTTAATAACCTTATCACCAGTGCGGACATGTAGGTGGTAAGTATTTGATAATTGTACTTGGGTTTTCATTTCTCTTAAATCTACAGTAGATACTGCACCTTTGATTGCTGCTACCGTACCAACATTCATAAATACAGGGGTTTGTATTGTGCCATGGACAGTCTTAAACTCACCGCGTTTTGCTTTACCGTCCTTGCATATTAATCGATACATAGATTTCTCCATTCCATAACTTGTTTCAGATGATAATATCACTTCTAGTATAAATAATACTTCTAGTATAAATAATACTTCTAGTATTATAGTATAACTGTATTAATTTTCTTTTTCAACAACAATTTTCTTAATAGCAAGAAATAAGTATTAAATAATTAAAAACATTTTCTAAATTCGACATAAACATTGCATAAATTGATAGTTTTTGGTAAAATATAGTAGATGTAATAGAAAGAATTATACTGAGAAAGAGGAACACTATGTCCATTAGAAAAACGTTAAGAGTTACCTTAATTTTATGTTCAATAGTCCCATTAATTCTTGTGTCTATCTTAGCTTATAATTTAAATACCAGTAGATTAATAAATGCAAAAGGTGATAATCTATGGCAATTAGCCGAAACAAATAGTAATGGACTAAAAGCCCTGGTTGAAAATCAAAAAACCGAAGTTACCCTTTTATCCCTCCAGAATCAGATCTATAATTTAGCATTGAATAGTATGCAAAATGCAAATAAAAAACCTAATATTAGTACATACCTCTCACAAAATGGTAATAACTTATTAAATTCTCGTTTTCTTCTATACCCCTCATGTTTGGACATTACCTTATATAATAATGCAAAACAAGTAGTCGGTAGTTCAAATAAAGAAAAAATCGGTTCTACCTATAAAGATAGCATCACTCTATCTTACATTAGTATTACGAGACAAACTTCCATTGGTGTGAGTGGATTAATTCTTACTAAAGATAATAATGGTAATGATGTTTTCTGCATAGAAATAGGCTGTCCTATTTTACTTAATTCAGATAGCAACAATTCCATTATAGGTTATCTTATATCTACTATAAGTATCTCACATTTTGAAGATTTTATTAAATCTATCGTTATTGGTGAAACCGGTTATGGTATAATATTAGATAAAACAGGAAAGATTATTTATCATCCTGATGAATCCTTAATAGGCACCAAAATGGAAACAGAAAAATTACGTAACTTAGTAACTAATTATTATAAGGGATATATTGATAAAAGTAATACTTTTATGCTTACAAGCGACGGAACGAAACATCTTTATGGATATAGCGTTATTCCTGAATTGGATTGGGTTTTATTAATTCAACAAGATATACCTGAAATAATCGATTTAGCAAAAGTAAATCTTTATATTATAATATGGGCGGTGGTCATATTTACAATAATAATGATCCTTCTTAGTATTTCTATAACACATAAATATACAAAACCAATAATTGAATTAAAAGATACCATGACCTTAGCTGCTGCCGGGGATCTTGATGTCCAGTCCAATATTAAATCAAAAAATGAATTTGGTGAACTATCTAGGTGCTTTAATAAGATGCTTCACATTATCCGAAGTAATTACAAGGAACTCTCAAGCATGCACGATGAATTAATAACCAATGAAGAAGAATTAAGGGATAATTATAATCAAATAGAATATTTAGCATATCACGATACGCTAACTGATCTTCCTAACAAATTATCCTTAATTAATATTATAAATGATACTATAAATGGCTCCATAGGCAAAGAAGCGGTACATGCTATTTATTATATTGACCTAGATGATTTTAAGAATATTAATGATACCTTGGGACACGAATATGGTGATGAGTTATTAGTGCAAGTTGCTGATAGATTGTTATCTCTTAGTCAGGCGGATGATATTGTCTCAAGAGTTGGTGGTGATGAATTCTTATTATTTTTAGAATCTATAAAAACTCAACAAAATGCTGAAAGCATTGCATTAAAAGTATTAAATTCCTTTAAAGCACCTTTCAAATTAAAAGGAGAGTTAACTTACGTATCTATTAGTATCGGTATTGCTTTATACCCTAAGAATGGGACTTCTACCAATATCTTAATAAAAAATGCAGATATTGCCATGTACAAATCGAAAGCCACTGGTAAAAATAAATACACTTTATTTGACCAAACTATGGAAAATGAACTTCATCGTAATACACAAATTCTTGATGTACTACGGGGTGCAATTAGAAACAAGGAAGTCTACGTAAAATATCAGCCACAAGTAGATATTTTATCTGGAAAAGTTATTGGCTTCGAAGCACTAATGAGAATTAACAATGCTAAGCTAGGTGATATATCACCTTCTGAATTCATACCAATTGCTGAAGAAAGCGGTCTTATTATAGAATTAGGTGAATGGATTCTACACGAAGCTTGCAAATACACGAAAAGCTTACACGATATGGGATTATCATATTATATAATTTCAGTTAATATATCGTCTGTACAAATGAGCCGTCCTAATTTCATTCATACAGTCGATCGTATACTAAAAGACACCAAACTTTCACCAGAATATTTAGAACTTGAGATCACTGAAAGCACCATCGTTTCCTCTCTTACTGACACCATTACATTATTAAATGATTTAAGTAAATTAGGAGTTCGTATTTCACTAGATGATTTTGGTACAGGCTATTCATCCTTGAATTATTTGACTAGCATGCCAATAAACACACTAAAGATTGATAAATCTTTTATAGACAATATTAACTTTAATAGTAAAGACTCCTTTATAGCAGAAACTATCATTCAGCTAGCACATAACATCAACCTGAATGTTATTGCTGAAGGAGTAGAATATACGGAACAGCTAGATATTTTAAAAAATAAAAAATGTGACATTATGCAAGGTTATTTGTTTAGTAAACCCTTATTACCAGATGAATTATTAACATTATTACAAAGTACATAAAAAGACACCCCAAAGCTACTTTAACTCTAGCATTGGGGCGTTCTATTTTAGGGTATTTCTTTTTAAGTTTTTGTTATACTTCATACTGCCTGATTACATCTTCAAAGTTTTGATCAAATCCTCTATATTCAACTTTCAATATTTTTGATAAGTCTAAACTTAAAACACCAATCAATGATTTGGCATCTATAATAATTCTATTATAAGAAATATCAATGTCAAAGTCACATTTTTCAGCAGCATTAACAAACTTTTTCACATCTGCCACATCTGATAACTTAATATGCCTTGTCTCCATATATTTTTCTCCTATCCGTAGGTTTATCATATGTTACAACTACTTAGTATGTTCATAATCTTCTAATTTAAACTAAATAATTATACAAAAAATAAATCCTTTAAACTTCCTAAACATTAGGATTTCAAAGGATTTTAGAGCAGGGGATGAGAGATTCGAACTCCCGTGAACGGTTTTGGAGACCGTCATACTGCCGCTGTATGAATCCCCTCTGCTATTTGTATTGGTAATTTGGGACACTATTATTATGCTATCCAAATATACTCTTAAATAAGTGCTGTGTACAATTAACGAACACTGCTTTTATATTCTATACTAGAAAGCTGTTTTTGTCAACAATAATTTTGCTTTTTTTATTAACATGGAAATATAACACCAAAAACACAAAAATAACGACACAAATAGGGTTAGAAATTTCCCTCTATTTGTTTAGAATATATATGGCTAGATTCAAATAGGCCGCAAACAAACACCATATCAAATAAGGAATTAATAAATATGCTGATAATGGCTTTATTTTATAAAATGTGATAATCATATTAATAATAATATATATTAAAACTAATAACCATACAAATGCTAATAAATATAGTTCTAAACGAAAGAAAATTATACTCCAGAAAAAATTAAATATTAACGATGTTCTATATAAATTTATTGCTTTAACCTTATATTCTGAATCAGATATAAATATAAAATAAGATGCAATACCCATCAAAATATATAAAATAATCCATACAATAGGAAATATAATGCCTGGTGGGCTAAGTGGTGGTTTTATAAGCTCCATATATGTATTTCTTGAATTATTAGATAATAAACTAGAAATTAATCCAACCAATAATGGTGTAAATATACTAATTATTAATGTTTCAATTTTCTTACTTTTCATCTCCTCCTTGTTACACTCCTTTCGTTAGACCTTTTATGCACTAATTTAATTATGTTTGTTAAACTCCTAAAACAATAACTGTGTATAGACTCCTATACTAATTACTTTACCTAGTACTAACATATGATATGTCCACTATAAAGCATTTATAACAAGTTTATATAAAAATTTTACAATAATGGTTTAAGCTAATTTTTTATGTTAATAATAACTATAAAAGGAGGTATATCATGGAAAATACAAAATTCAATGATTATAACATTGCAGAGTTATCTAATAATTATGTGAGCGAAATTCTTGAGTTAGAAAAAACCTTAAGTCAGAAAGCGAATAAAGAAATCGTCCTAATTGCATATCAACACAAAACCGAAGCCAAGTAGTTTATTGGTTTCGGTTTATTTTTATTGCTATTACATAATATTTCACCATAAGGTTACAATAAGTATAAGTTGATATGTAGTATTAGTTGACTGTATATAATTTAATTACTAACATAAATCATATGAAAGAGGTTTATTATGTCCTATGTTGCACCAGCTATTAAAGATAAATTTGAGTCCTTATCTATAAATTTAAAAAATCGTATTTTAGAAAAGAATGTTAATTTATACTCAATCCACGATTTAATCCATGTCCTTGAAATAATAGTTGCAGAAGATGAAAAAGCAGAGGTTTAATTCCTCTGCTTTTAGTTACTCTATACCCTTTTTATAAGACCTATTTTAGCCGCTTTTTCTGATATTTGGACAATAGCATTTAGGGCACTATCTGTTATATCTCTTTGAAATGCTATTTCATGTTCCATATTTCTTGATACATCATTTGATACACAAGAAGCGTTAAGAATTTTTTGTAGAACTGTTTTTACATCACCAATTAACCCTTTTTGATTTTCAATATTATCGTGCAAACTCACAACATACTGTTCTGCCTCTGAAACAAACATTTGAATTGCTTGAATTGTTTCATCCATTTCATTGGAACAAATAGCTGTTTCACCAGACAAATTCTTCATTTCCTTAGCTATCTGATTGAATTCTTCGTTTCTTCCCTTTGCTGCTTCAATACTAGCTGTCGTTGATAATGTACCTGTCCTATTTGATATTCCTCCGATTACTTTGGATAAATCTCCAATCTTGTTGGATAATTCAATTAAATTCTGCATTTTATTATAGGATTTTTCTATTATATTATTAAGATAAGTAATCCTACCAATTAAATCATCCACACTTACAATTCCTTCTTTTACTAAATTTAATGCAGTATCTGAACTATTGATAGCATCAAATGCATTACCCTCTACCATTAACTGTGAATCATCTAATTTTTCCATAATTTCTCCCATACTATGGATAAAATCTTTTTGTATTTCAGAAAGATTTTTAATTTCTTCACAATTTTTCTTACACTCCATCATACTAATCTCCAATCTGTAAAGCGAATTGATGTTCAATTCACTATGTGAAAAATCGTATTTTTCACATTCCCCCTACATCCTACATTTATGAAAATAGGTTAATAATTTCCCTTATGTTTTTTACTCCAATCAACTTTATTGAACTCTTAGCAATATTATCTTTATTGGACTGTGGTAATATACATAATTCAAATCCCATTTTAGCAGCTTCCAAAACTCGCTGCTCTGCCATGTTTACTGCTCTTACTTCTCCTGTTAATCCAATCTCACCAAAAACAATGGTCCTACTATCTAGAGTTTTGTTTTTATAACTAGATAATATAGCAATTACAATAGCAAGATCAAGTGCAGGCTCCATAATTTTCATACCACCTGCAACATTAATATAAGCATCCATACCAGCCATACCTATTCCAAGGCGCTTTTCAAGTACTGCCATTAATAAATTAACACGGTTATAGTCTGTCCCTGCTGCCGTTCTTCTTGGCATATTAAAATTAGTTTGGCAAACAAGGGCTTGTACTTCAACTAATATTGGTCTAGTGCCTTCCATCGCTGCAACTACAACCGAACCAGGTTCATCTTCTGGTTTTCCTTGAAGCATGAATTCAGACGGATTAGTAACCTCTACTAATCCCTTATCTCTCATTTCAAAAACACCTATTTCATTGGTAGATCCAAATCTATTTTTTACACCTCTTAGAATACGGTAAGATGCCTTACTTTCACCTTCAAAGTAAAGTACGGTATCAACCATATGTTCTAACATTCTAGGCCCTGCAACTACACCTTCTTTGGTTACATGTCCAACAATAAAAATAGAGATTTCTAGTCCCTTCGCCATATGCATTAGTACACTAGTTGTTTCTCTAACTTGCGTAACACTACCCGGTGCTGCTCCTACATCTTCTTTAAACATTGTTTGTATAGAATCTATTATAACAATTTCAGGTTTTAATTTTCGTATTGTATCATCTATAATATCTAAATTAGTTTCGCTAAGAAGTAGTAATTCACCAGTAAAAGAACCTAATCTATCCGCTCTCATTTTAATTTGTTTTAAAGATTCCTCACCTGATATGTATAATAATTTATGACCTTTACAGGAAAGTTCTTTACACATTTGAAGTAATAGGGTTGATTTTCCAATACCCGGATCCCCTCCAACTAAAACAAGAGAACCTTTTACAATTCCACCGCCTAATACT
>JAEWHU010000054.1 GCA_023387635.1 Bacillota bacterium | reverse complement strand
GTCCCCTTACCGTATACAATATTGGTAAGGGGATAATTTATACGCAAATTCCGGTTTAGATTATATTCTAATATATACATTCACTTTCTAAGTAACACTTATTGCAAATTATCTCTATATTCTTTTGGAGTAACTCCATATCGTTCTTTAAATACTCGATGAAAGTAACTGGTATTATCATATCCGATTGCACTAATAATATCTGATATGGATAATTTTGTTGAACCTAATAGGTAAGAAGCTTGATTTAATCTTTTTATTTGTAATAATTCTTTATAAGTATGTCCTGTACTTTGTTTCACTAATTTACTTAAATAATATATGGGTTGATTAAGTTCTTCTGCTAACAAAGATAAGTTAGCATTACGATAATTTTCTTCAATATGTCTTAAAACAGTAAATACAACCTTTCGCTCATATTGATTTTGACCATTTTGTTCAATCTTTTCCGTATTTCTAAGTAATTCTAATAATAGTAACCCCATGGTGGTTTGATTAATCTGCCTGTTATCCACTTTTTTATTTTGTAGGGACCAAACCATGTTTTCAATTAAATTTTGAACAGGTATTACATCTGCTATTTTAAATAACATATAATTCATTTCGGAAGATGTCTGTTTTAATGAACCTACTAAAAAATCTCTTAATACATTTTCTTCTTCCATCATTCGAAAGGCAACATCAAAAAACTCTGGTAATACAATGAAGTTAATTGCAATATCATCTTTACTTGCAGGTTTAATTTCATGATAAGAATTCTTATTTAAAAATAATAGGTCACCTTGCTCTAGAACTATTTCATGTTCATCATTTATAATATGTGTGGTTTTTCCT
Organism: Bacillota bacterium; assembly: GCA_023387635.1. Classification (GTDB taxonomy): domain Bacteria; phylum Bacillota; class Clostridia; order Lachnospirales; family Lachnospiraceae; genus Anaerocolumna. The sequence continues at coordinate 2,319 of JAEWHU010000054.1, read as the reverse complement.
ACGCACATATATATGATCTCAATATAGTTATGTTTATGTTTCGGAAAAGGCAAAAATCTTGTATGTGGGCGAATATCCATTAGTTTGCCTTTATCTAACATTAAGTTACTATCCACAACAAACTCTCTATTATTTGTATATATACTTTTTTCAATCTCTTGATTACCTTCTAGTATTTTAAGTTCTTCATCACGAATCTTCATTAACTCATGTAGTATTTCTTCTTTCAATGTATCACTTCCTCTCTATGTACCTATGCAAATTTTCATTTATTAAAGCAAAATATTCTATGTAAATATATTTATTCTTTTAATTTTATTATAATTGAATCCTTTACTACTATCAAGACGAACATGAATTACTTTCAAAAATAGCTCTTATCCAATCATATTCAATAATTGGATAAGAACTATTTTATCGACTTACATATTTATGGGCATCTTTTCAATATCATATAATGCATTTATTACCAACCACATTTGAGGCCAGTATTTCATTATTTGCCATACACCAATACCATTTAGATTATATTCATCTGCTAAACTCATTTTATCTCTTGCACTTCTCGCATCTTCAAACCATACTACATGTTCTGTGGGAGTACCAGTAGTATTATCTGTGTAATAATAGTAAGGAGTTCTTGCTACATCATCAAATAAAATGGTAGCACCAACATCTGCAGCTTGTTCTGTAGCTTCTACAATACCCATACTTTGTGCTTTAGACTCCCCTTTAACAAAAGGTAGTTTCCAATCGTAGGCATAGTTTGGGAAACCCATTAATGTTTTTTCTGGTTGAATTACAGTTATCGAATAGTCAAAAACTTCCCGTACTTTATTAAGAGGAGATACTGCCATAGGTGGTCCATAGGTATACCCCCACTCGTATGTCATTATTAATACCTTATCTACAATTGCACCAATAGCTTCATAATCATGCCCTTCATAGATTAATCCCTTTTGCTCTGCAGATGTTTTAGGTGCTAATGCAGTCATTACAAAACCACCTTCTGCATGTACCCTTTCCGTAATTTTTCTAAGAAATTCCACATAAGGTACTTTATCTTCTGCACTTAAGAATTCAAAATCTGCATCAAAGCCTACATATTTTTTCGTTTTCATATTAGCAATTATATTATCAATTAATTTGTTTTGGCTCACTTCATCATTTAATATTTGATGGGCTAATTCTGTACTAAACACTCCCTCTTCTGAAAGAGTAGATAATAGCATAACCGGTGCAACCCCATATTCTCTTGCAATATTAATTAACTCTAAATCATCAATTGGTATTAATTCACCTTCTGGAGTAAATCCATAAGTAAATAATGTTAGGGATGTAAGATATGGTAAAGTTTTTCTTAGTACTGTTCTATCTATAAAAGGATATGCATAGCCATTTATAAATACTTCACGTATTTTTACTGTGTCATATTCGATAATAATAGTTTCTCCAGGGTATAAAAAATCACCATCGGATAAACTTGGATTGTTTCTTAATATTTGAATTCTACTTACACCATTTGCAATTGCTATGGAGTCAAGTGTATCCCCTTCTTTTACTGTATACGTGCTTTTGGGATAAAGAATAACAATCGTTTGCCCTACTGCTAAATTATTCGGGTCACTAAGTTCATTATCTTGGATAATTCTTTCAGGAGATAAACCATACTTAGCTGCAATAGATATTATAGTCTCCCCAGGCTGTACAACATGTATTTCCATATAATCCTCACATTACTTTTTATCATATTATATGTATTATTTCGTTACTTGTGTAAAAAGTACAAAATAACCTGTATAAAACAAAACGACCTGTCTACCAAATTAATATGTATATGTAAATAAATTACGCTATCAATGCATAGTTACTACATTGACTTTTACTTATAATCATGTTAGCATGTTATAGTCGCAATTAACTAACACATAATACACTTTGTAATACATTGATTTTTATCACCAAATTAGTTATTGCTTCATATATTTATAAAATATAACTGTAACCTTAACACAAGATCAGCTCAAGATCTATCTAACAGAAATGTTTAAATTAGCGCCATGTACCTCTATTGAGTTAGTAATTTAGAGGTTAACGAGGTAGAGAGTTATCGAAATTATTCGGCGGATGCTCTCTCACATGCTTGGATGTGTGTGTGTCGTATAAAACAGTGGGTAACCATAAACAATAACGGCATAACCAAGATAACTGAATTAAGTATTTTTATAGCTTCTTTTTATTGAAAGAAGTTTAATAATACTGTGAATTCATAACCCGAACTTTGATAAATTAATAAGGAGCCGACGCCCAATATCGGGT
>JAEWHU010000038.1 GCA_023387635.1 Bacillota bacterium | reverse complement strand
TCTAATGTAACCTTGTGTTCTCTCCATGACTTACCATCACTTAAATTGTGAAGTAAGATAGGCTGTATTTTATCAAGTGCATTGGCAAATTTAGACTCCATTGTTTCGCCTTCTTCAAACTCGTCCCATAATTTTCTAAAATATTCTGCTTGATCTTTAGGCAAAATATTAAATATTCTATCCGCTGCTTTCAATTCTCTTTCTTCTTTTGATACAGCGGCTACACTATCAAAAGCATATGTATCTCCTGCATCTATTTCCACCATGTCATGTATTAATACCATTGACATAGTTTTAAGTACATCAATATCTTTATTCGCATATTCACTAAGAAGCAAAACCATTAATGCTAAATGCCAGGAATGCTCTGCATCATTTTCTTTCCTAACTCCACCTGTAATATAAGTTTGTCTATTAATTGTCTTGATTTTATCTACTTCCATTATAAATTCCATTTGTTTATCTAAACGACTCATAATCATCCAAACCTTTCATATATACTCGTATAATCCAATTATCCTTTTACAAGGTGATTGGATTATATTTTCCTTTCTTTTCTTTATTTATAGCGCTAAGCTCATATGCTACGTTATAATACTTAAAGCACTGTGGATTTGTACCTATATTTGTACAGCTTTGACTGTTTTAAGGAGACTCAAACCACAGCTTTTCGTCTTCACTGGTAATCAGTTAGTTAACGCTTTGACGTTTCATTTTTCGAGATTACACGGCCGGACTCCCTGTGGATAAACAACAGTGCTAAAAATACACTTTTAAGGAGGTACACACCATGTACTTTGTAGGTATTGACATTTCGAAGTACAAACATGATTGCTTTATCCTAAATGATTCTGGTGAAGTTATTGTAAAAAACTTCGTGTTTGCTAATTCACGATGGTTTCCATTCACTTTTTACTCTTCTAGAATCTCTTGATTCATCTCAAAATATAAAAATAGGATTTGAAGCAACCGGTCATTACACATCTAATCTGAAACGATTCCTGGAGAACGCCCACTACAGCTTCATGGAATCTAACCCTGCACTTATCAGCAAGTTCATTCATTCACAGACTTTGAGGAAAACCAAAAACGATGCTATTGATGCTTCTGCTATCGCTCACTGGCTTATGACGGTTGATTACAAACCCTATCCTATTGGATTTTATCATACCTACTCTCTAAAGTCACTAACTAGATTAAGAGATACTATTGTCCGCCAACGCAGCCTTTACATGGTTAAACTCACAAATGTGTTAGATCATATCTTTCCTGAATTTAAACCTTTCTTCAAAGAAAAATTCTCTCAGACTGCTTTGTTTATCCTTGAGAAATATCACACACCAGAACGGATATCTCGAATGAATTCTGCTTCTTACGATGCCATCCGCTGTGTTTCTCGTGGTAAGTTTTCTATGCAACGTTTCATTGCTTTAAAAGAACTTGCATTAAATACCGTTGGTGACTCTAATGAAATATTTGAAACACAACTTATCAGCATTCTTAATCTCTATCGATTAGCTGAATCTGAAGTGGCACGCCTTGAAAATGAGATTATTTCACTTGTGACCGAATTAAATCCACAATCATTAACCATTCCTGGTATTGGTCCAATTTCAGCTGCAGTTATTGCTTCTGAATATGGTGACATTAACAGATTTTCATCACCTTCACAGATGCTGTCATTTGCTGGATTAGAGCCAGGATACTATCAATCAGGCACTATGGAATTCAAGGGGAAAATGGTAAAACGTGGTTCCTCACAGCTCCGTTACGTTCTCATGAACTGTGGAATGCCTCTTATCATGTATAACATGGTTTTTGCTGAATACTATCACAAAAAGCGAGCAGAGGGTAAACCGCATCGTGTTGCGCTAAATCATGTGGCCAAGAAATTAATCCGTGTAATTTATACTTTAGAAACTCAAAATATTCCTTTCGATGCTTCGAAACTTCGTTAACTGACGTAGTGGTAGTTAACTCTAAATGATAACCTGTAAACTTTTCAAAATATTTTTTTGAAGGGTTTATTCCGTATACCCTTTTATAAAATAAAACTTTTTTATAAAAACTATTGACTTCTAATAGTTAGTCTCCTTAGGTTATATAATCGCACCAACTAAATATAGGACAATAAAACTAAAAAATAGCACACCATTTATAATAATACCACTAATTGGTGCTGTATAATAAATATCTTTTTCCTTAAAACCCTTTGCACCAAGCACAAACCCAACGATAGATAAAATAGCTAGTCCAATTCCCATATAGCCATACCATATACCACCGTTTCCACCAGAAAAACTTGAAGTAAACATGAGAATAATAGTTGCCATAGCAATTGCAATTCCCATTGTTAATGATATCATTCCTTTTATAGAATGATTTCTAGCTGTAAAATTAACAATTTCCCTTTTCTTTTTCACTTTCTTCTTCATTCCATTACCCCTGTCCACGTGCTTTTGCACATATTTAATCAAGACATGTGATTTGCTTTCCTTCTATTACTTTCGCCCACGTGCTTTAGTATATGTACACTTTCTATAAATAAAGTAACAGATAAAAAACAGAATTCCACCCACTAAACCACCAAGTGTATTCATAAAAATATCATCAACATCAAAAATACCTACTTTAAAAATAAGTTGTATTAATTCGATAGATATACTAAATTCTAAGCTTAATAAAAAGATATACAATAATTTACGATTTTCAGGACTTATGATTGGTAAAACGAATCCAAATGGCATAAAAGCAATAACATTTCCAAATATATTTACTATAAAACCTTCTAAACCTATTTCATGTCTATATTTAATAAATCTCTTAACTTCTTTAAATAACGTTAAATTATATCGATAATCCACTCCTGCTGTTCTACCATACCTCTCGCTAAAGAACAAAAAATATGAAAGAAGGATGATATACAATATAAATAAAACTCGGATAATCCATTTAACCCATGTTTTATTAATCTTCACTGGCTGTTCCTACTCTTTCCTATACATTTCCAAACTATTATAAAACAAAACACAAAGGACGTAAAGGGGTAATCCATTATAAAACAAATGGAAACCATTATAAAGCGAATGGAATCCATTACAAATCAAATGGAATCCATTATAAATCAAATGGAATCCATTATAAATCTTGAAAAAAGAGCAAATACATTCACATGTACTGCTCTTTTTGGCTGTTTATTTATTCATTAATTAATATTACTTATATGGTTCATTGTTTTTTTCATAATAACATTAATCATTTTGAACTTCTATTTATTAATTTATTCATTTATAGCTTTTTATTTTGTTGTTACTAAATATTTTGATAATACAGAAGTAGTTACATTTCCATATAGATCTGTAATCTTACTATCTTGTAATGGTACAATTTCAAGATAATTATTACTTTCAGGTGTTAATGATAATACTAAAGTAACTGTATCCCCACTAATAACAACATGTGACAGAATATCCTTATTGCTTTGCAATACTCTAAAATTAGCTGTTCCCATAACCTTCTCATCAAATTGTATTACAATTGAATTAGGATAAACATAGGTGTAATTCTTTACTATAGGAGCTACATTCTCTTTTAGATAAATGATACTTTGATATACATTCATTGTGGTATAGCTATTATTCAAACCTTTTAATCCATATATTAATACAGTATAGTCTTTCGTAAGAGTTATACTTCCTTCTTTAATCTTTAATTTAACAATAGCACCACTTGCAGTATTCGTTAGCTCAGCAGATAAAATATTTACTTTATCAATTACATAATTTGAAACTGTTTCTGCAGTAGCTTTATCTAAATTCTGATTAAAAATGACAGAAATAATATTATTATTATTTGGTTCTTGTATTATTGCTGCTGGTGCTGGCAACGCAGTCATGGTATTTAATGTAAAATCCACTGTTATTTCTGTTAACTTACTTATTGTATTTTTACTAGCTATAACGCCTAAACTACTAAAATATCCGATATATACCTTTTGTTTCCCAGTTAAACCACTTGCATCACTTGGAATGGTATAGTATACCTTAGTAGCATCTACATTATCTACAACGCCTTCGATACATACTGTCTTATTATTAATAAGTACAAGTCCCGGTATTTCAATTGCTTTATCAAAAGTAGCCACTATAGTATAATTATCTTTACGTACAACGCTAATTAGTTTTGCTTGTGTAACATTAACTACATTTGAATTTTTAACATCCGAAGACTTTACAGTTACCATAGCACCTAGATAATAACTCCTGTCATTTTTTAAAGTAACCTTACATTTGATAAAAGTAACACCCTTACCTACAGAAGTAACCACTGCTGATTTGTTATCTTTATTCACAACTACTTTCGCAACTTTTTCATTTTGTGAATACCATGTAACTTTTTTAATATTGTTAGATTTACTTAATGATATATTAAATGTTTTCCCACTATAATCTAAAGTTTTTGCAAGAAGTGAAAGCTTGGGATAACCTTTATGATAATTATAATAATATTCATCATCATCATCATCATCATCATCATCGTCGTCATCGTCATCTCTATCATGTTTTTCGTATTTATCTTTTTTATCTTTTGCTTCAGCTAAATTTTCATTTGTGAAAAATGGTAATAGTACAATTATTAAAGTTACTATAATGGATAAAACCACTTTCATACCTTTTTTCATATTAAAACCTCCTACATTATGTTATTAGATTATTACGTTTTTAGATTACTACCATTTTTTGTCATTATCATGGCTAAATTAAGCCAAATTTATGTTAATTCTTATGATTTTATTACTTTTAATTAGTAGCTAACTTATTTTCTAATATAGTATTCTATTTCCTCTTGTATGTAAAAAGAGCTATCAAATCTTTTCAATTTGATAGCTCTTTTCATTATTTTATCTTTAATTCCATGTTATTAATATTTAGCTACAACATAAGTGTTTGAAACCTTACTTTCATTACCATTCATATCTGTAATATTATTATATGCAGTAGGAACAACTTGTAATGTAGAATTTAGTTCTGGGACCATTCTCAAACTAATAATTACCTTATTTTCACTAATAATTGAATTAGAAACAATATTTACTCCATTATTTGTAAAAACATCAAAGCTAGGTGTACCAGTTATAGTTTCATCGAAAGTCAAAGTAATTGTATTTAAATTAGTGAAAATTGCACTTATTATTTTAGCTTCTTTATTCTTTCTTAATGATATCCATGTATTATATGGATCCATCTTAGAATAAGTATTATGGTATCCTTCTATGCCTGAAATATAGATTGGATAGATTGTAGATGAAACAACAGAGTTTGGAAGTAATTTCAAGGTTACTGTTGCTCCATTTGTATTATTATCTGTAACTTCTGCTGAAATTATTGTAGCACCAACAATACTGTAGTTTGCTATATTCTGTGCGGAAGCTACATCTACCTTATTAGCAAATACAACATAAACAATACTTGCATCAGTAGCGGATTGTTTCACTTCGATTGGTGCTGGAAGAGCGCTTGATACTGCTCCTTTTTTCACTACACGAACTACTGTTTCAGCACTAGGATTCATATATTCATCACGAACAAACATATTTGGTATTGTAATTATATATAAACCACTTTCATTGATTTGCTCATTTTTTAATATTAATGATACAACATTGTCTTTTGCTACTGCAGTATAAGTTAAGATTCGATTACTATGAATATCTCCATTAGTAGTCTCAATTCTAGTTACTAAACTTCCTGTGTTAAGTATTGGTGTTACATTCTTATCGTAAGTTATATTCAACATATAAGCATCTACATTGTTCTCAGTTACTTGTACTAATTCATAGCTTTTAATGTATGGAACTGTTCTACTTATTGTAAAGTCTACAGTACGACTTGTAAAAATTTGAGCACTAGTATCTGATGGTTTTACATTATAACTATCAAAGTTTCCTATACTTACCATTTGTGGTCCTGTTAATAAAGCAGCATTGGATGATAAGGTGTAATTTACTTTCTTATTATCTTTTGCATCAACTATACCGTATACTGATTCTCCATTACTTAAGATTATCGAGCCCGGAAGATTAATTGGCCTTGTAAAGGTTGCAGTTACTGTATTATAACCAGTACGTATAAGAGAAATAACCCTTGCTTGATCTTTAGGCGTTGTATCTGTTTTAAATAATGCAGTCATAGGGTACTCAGCTGGAATATTACCTGCAAAGTCTTTAATTCCAGATAGTTTAATAGAGAACATCTTATCATGGTCAACAGATGATATTGTACTTAAATCAATCATTAATGATTTCTTATCTTCTGAAACAACATAATTTTGCTTCTGGCTAATTAAACTTAAGGTAGCTGGTTGTGCAGTTTGATTTGTTAATACTTTTGCATCAGTAATAGCTAATGATGTAAAGTCAATTGGTTCTGAGAAATTAATATAAACCTTTAATCCAGTTTCATCGGTTGTAAACATATTAAGGAAAGGTTTTATATTATCATATAATTCAATATTCTCATAATAATTTTGTATATTAGTCCCATCTATTGTTTGAACATTGGAAGAGATGGTAACTCCGTATAAACCGTTAAATATATTTTCAGATGTAATAGTTAATACCTTACCATCTGTTGAAAGATTTGCTTTTAATACACCAAGTGGTTGAGCATTCTTCCCTTTTTCATCTGTTTTTGGAGTAATAACAACATTATCTTGAAGTTTTTTATCACTGCCAACCAATAAGGATTCCTTAACAGCATGGCTAAATGTTACTGTAAGTGTATTGGTATCTGTAAGTTTTACACTATTGACTTTTGCACTCTTTGAAACAACTTCAATATTAATAGCATCTTTTATTTCACTGCTGTTTGCTCCAGCACTTGTTAGAGATGCTTTAGCTATTAGACGGATAATTCCTGGTTTTTTTCCAGTTACTATACCACTTGCATCTACAGTGGCATAGACATCATTGTCAATATTATCAATATACCAATAAGTTTTGTCACTTGCATTCGATGGTGTTAAGGTTGCATTAAAGTCATATGTCTCACCAACCATAATCACATGTCTGTTGTTATTCTCTTCATAATCTTTTGCATTATTGATTTTAACTTCTTTAGCAGGAATTTGAACAGTCACTTTAC
>JAEWHU010000020.1 GCA_023387635.1 Bacillota bacterium | reverse complement strand
AGAAATATTGAATTTTTGTTAACCAATGGCTTAGAATTACCTTTTGAAAATGATACTTTTGATGTTGTAATAATGTGGTCACAGACTTTCGGTCTTTTTTACGAGGAGGAGAATAAACTACATATATGAAATAGGTATACACCTATCACCTATCAATATAAGGTTGGTAGGTTTTTTATTGCATTAAATTATGATTTAGTGGAGGAATTATGAGTGATAATAATAAATTTGATTTAAATGTTCGATATGTACAACTCAATATAAATAAACATGCATTAGAGTTTTATCTAACTAGAGAATCAACCGAGGAAGATAAAGAAAAAGAGAGAAAGTTGCAAGATAAAGTAAATGAAAAGATTGGTTTTGTTAAAACAAAAAATTGCATACTCACGGTAGAGGAATACAATAAAAAAGCATATGAGAAGAATGTTGAAAAACGAGAGAAGAAGCCGAGAAAATATAAAGAGAAAAATATCGGATATTATTCAGGATATTATGATCAACTTCGACAGTAATGTTTGACCCTGAGGGACATCCTTTCTGCTTAACTACAGTATTAGAGTGAGATTATGAGCATAATCCGAAGGAGGTGAATTAAACATGTATATCTTCACTACCAACTATAGAAAGGAAGAAAAGTTACAATCTCTTCCTTTCTATAGTTGTTTCATCGTAAATACATAATAGATTTTCTTTTATTTGAGTTTATGATTTGCGTTAATATTATTAGAGCAATCAGAAGGTGCTTTGACATTGTCAGAGACATATTTAACTTCTTCTTTATTTGCTGAATTCATTGAATCGCCAGAGTCGATATTATTCGTTGGCTGAGTTTTCTTCTCAAGCTCTTTACGATATTTTTGATTACTTTGTTTACTCATGTTTATCACCACCTTTTAGATATAGTATTGCAAATCCATTGGATTATAATCAGAAACAAATTGGTAGTTAATACTTTTTATTGTTTATAGTATTTTGTGATTAAACTTGTATTTAGTTTTATAGAGAGGGGAAACCATAATAGAATTTCGACTTTTCTTTTTTGTTTAAGAATGGTAATGTTATTACAGTTGATATTAATTTAGGCCTCGCATATGGTAGCTTTTATGTATGTGTCTGGTATGGCTGATTGGTTTTGGAATGCTTCATTATTAGTATATATGTTAATTTATTTAAAGATAATCAAATATTTTTTAGTAGGAGGAAGTATATGGAGAGAGATAATCAATGGGGGGAATATCAAAAAAAGACTAAAGATAAACAACCAGGACAGTTAGCAATATGTCTTAATAATTACTTGAATCATGGAATGTCAATTATTGATATAGGTTGTGGTGCAGGTATAGATAGTATATATTTTCTTGAACATGGGTACTTTGTAACTGCTATTGATAAAGTAACTACTGGCATAGAGAATAGAAAATTGGAATTATCCCACGATATCAAGGAAAAATTAAGTATAATAAATGCAGATTTTACGAATATGTCGTTCCTAGCATGTGATGCTGTATACGCAAGTTTTAGTTTACCATTCTGTAGCCCAAATGATTTCAATATATTTTGGTTTAATATTGAACAAGCATTGAGAAAAGGAGGGCTTTTTGCAGGGATTTTTTTTGGTATCAATGATGACTGGTATCACACATCTACGGATATAACTTTTCATAGAAAGGATGAAATAGAAAAACTGTTTAAGGGATATAGCATAAAGGAATTCAATGAAAAGGAATATGATGGACAATGTGTAGGTGAACAAGGAAATGTAGTTGATAAGCACTGGCATATATATCAGATTATTGCAATCAAGAATACCAATGAATAATTATATATTGAATCAAAGTTCTAAAATTTTCAAGAAGAAATCTTTGGTGGCAAGACTTTAAAGAGCTAGATTAGTTCCAGTTGCCTCATTTACGTTGAAAGTAGACCCGTAATATGTCAAATCTGGTTATACTAAAATAATTAATATTAAGTAAAGACATTATATAAGCCACTGCACCTTTTTGATGCAGTGGCTTGTTGTAATTTTGTAGTAGCATCTACCAACTTCTATGATTTCTATGATCATCACACCTATTTCTATGATCATCACATCTATTTCTATGATCATGATGCATATGATCATGATGCATATGATCGTGATGCATATGATCGTGATGCATATCATCGTGTCTATGCCAATCATCATCATGGCGGAATCCATCGTGTCTACGCCAATCATCATCATGGCGGAATCCATCGCGTCTATCCCAATTATTACCCATATATCCCATACGAATTGCTCCTTTATTAATAATAGGAAATATATTCCCATAATTATAATATGAAAATAATAATATAATGTGTCGAATCAAGTAGAAAAAATATATAATAGAAATAATGCCATTATTATTTTTCTAAAATTCTATCTGTAAATAAGCCGTTTACAAGAAATAGCTTGACAAAGGAGAGGGGCCAGCAGGTTATCCTACTGGCCATTTATGAAAAAAATTTATGTTAGCAAGGTGGGGAACCTTGTTTTGTGCTATGAACCAAGTATAGTGTTCATATGTGTACATAGTTTGAGTGAATTGTTAAGTTATTGTGAACATTGAAGGAAGGTTATAGATAGAACAAATATTAATAACATATAGCTTATCTTTTTCGTAGTAAATTCCATGTTTGGTTTACTAAGGGTGGAATTTAGTTTGAAAATTAAGTCTAAATAAATTAAATCATGTAAAATATTGACATAATAGCAAAAAATAGGTAGGATATATTTGGAAGCACTTCACAAATTTTGCACTGTTGTTTTCCACAAGGATTTCGGCTATGTTTTCACGTAAATATAAACGTCGATGCGTTAACTAACTAATTACCAGTGAAGACGAAAAACTGTGGTCTGAGTCACCTCGAAACAGTCAGAGCTGTAGTAATATAGAAACAAATCCACAGTGCTTTATTATTATAACGGAGTAATATAGATTACCCTAACAAAAAGGTTGGGAGAAAGGAAATTAATCCAACCAGCCTCTAAAAGAGGATAATTGGATTATACGTGATATATGATAAAAAGATTTATATTAATAACTACAACATTATTAATGCTATTACTGTTAACATCATGCTCAAAAAAATATAATATGGAAAATACATATATAAATGGACAAGATTTTCAATATACTTACGCACCACCAGATAGTGGTATGCCTAGGATAGCTGAAAGTGAAAACGGATATTATTTTTTAAGTGGATATTATTTATATTATGCAGATAAATCAACTATGGACCCTGTCATTCTATGTAATAAGCCAAATTGTTTGCACCAAGAGGAAACGGATAAAGAAAAGGTAGCAAATTGTAATGCATTTTATATGGGTAATGAATTTGTTTCCTATTTTAATGATTCAGTTTATATATTAGAGAAAAAACCCGAGGAAGATAATATTAGGTCATCAAAGCTAATTCAGCTTTCCAAAGATGGTACCAAGAGAAAGGGTGTAGCAAAGTTTGAATATCCTCCTAATTCCTTAGCAATTCATCGCGGTAAGGTTTATGCATCTACAACTGTATACAAAAGTGATGAAACATCTGTGTATGGTATTAGTAGTTATGATTTAGGTAAATCAATTACTCAAAAACCTGTAACAATTTATGAGGGAATATTACCAGGTGGTAATATACAATGGATAAAATGTTATGGAAATAACATGTATTTTACAGAATATGGTGTTGATAACCAGGAATATACCATGAGAATTATGCGATATGACTTAGTTACAGGTGAAGTATCAATTATGTTTAAAGAAAATGGAAATGAATTACCAGGAGGTTTAATTTTTGCTAATGATAAGATAATACACAGTGCAAGTGTCTTAGCAATGGAAACGGGAGAAGTAATTTCTAATAAAAATATTATAAGCAACTTAGACGGAACCAATGAAATTGAAACATTTAAAAGTGGTAATTATGAAAAGCTATATTCTGATGGACAATATCTATATCTTGATGATGTAAAGTGGTCACCCTATTCAAAGAAAAGAGAAGATCAAAGGTTAAAGGTGTTAGATAATAGTGGTAATGTAATTGCGTCTTTAAAACCAGATATGTTTTCTACATCGTATTCTTTAATAAGTGGAAGTAAAGAACATCTTTTTTTAATTGATACTATTAATGATATGTATCAAATATACTATGCAAATAAAGATGAATTTGAAAATGGAAAGATAGAATTTCGCTTAATGTTTGAGATAGAAAGCGATAAATTAACCCCAGGAGTTATTATAAAGTTTAAATAGTGGAGGGTGTATGATTTTAGAAATAAATTCTATATCAAAAACTTATATAAATGGAGGAGTCAAAGCGCTTGATAACTTTTCATTGACGCTAACTCCCGGTGTGTACGGTTTACTAGGACCTAATGGTGCAGGGAAAAGTACATTAATGAATATTATTACCGATAATATAAAGTCAGATACAGGAAATATAACATTAGATAATACAGATGTATTTTCTATGGGAAAAAGTTATCGTGATATTTTAGGATATATGCCACAGCAACAAGGTTTATATGATGATTTTACAGCCAAGCGATTTTTATGGTATTTTGCTGCATTAAAAGGGTTATCCAAAGATATAGCAAAGGAGCGTATACCATATCTTTTAGAACTTGTTAGTTTAACCAATGATGCCAGTAAAAAATTAGGCAATTTTTCTGGAGGGATGAAACAGCGTATTCTTATTGCCCAAGCTTTGCTAAATGATCCAAAAATATTAATTTTAGATGAGCCAACAGCAGGTCTTGATCCAAAAGAAAGAGTACGTATTAGAAACTTTATAAGTGAAATTGCTTTAGATAAAATCGTAATTTTTGCTACTCATGTTGTATCAGACATAGAGTACACAGCAAAAGAATTGATATTTCTAAAAAAGGGTAGATTGTTAATTCAAGGGAATCCTTCAGATATTATTAATACATATAGCAATAAAGTATGGCAGATACATACAAAATCAGAAAATTTATTAAAGATTCAAAATAACTATTTAGTTAGTAATATAGTAGGGGAGCAGAGTGGAGAAATATGTATTAAGATAGTATCTGATAGTTGTCCTATAGAATATCAAGCAATTAGTGCTCCAACTACACTTGAGGATGTGTATCTTTACTTATTTAATGAGATTAAGGGTGATAACTATGAAATTAATAAAATATGAGTTATGTAAATTATATACAAAAAAAATAATATTTTTTGTAGTGTTTATTTTATTTTGTCTAAATAGTTATTTATTTTATAGCAACCAAAGGTCAGTGATATTTACCAATAGTAAAGAGTATAAAACTCTTGAATCAAAGTATATCCATATGGATACTAGTAATGCATATGATGAGTTGGAACAATTAACGAAATACTTTGGACTTGTTCAAATGATATTATTTCAAAAGGAACAAGGAATAGATGAAAAAATTATAAAAAATCAAACTGAGTTTCGTTTAGAACAATTATCAGAAACAATCTCTTATGAGGAATTGTTAGAACGATATCTACCTAATTTTGATGACATAGAAGAATTTAATGCTATAAATGAGGCAATTTATTTTCTTATGAATCAACTGCGTCATATTAATTCATATCCTGATTTTATTATTTCTATGAGGGAAAAAGCTGATAAGATGGAGCGTGTGTCAGTATTTCAACAAAAAAATACATTTGCTCATCGAAATATTATTAAGACTATTTCTGATTTTGATGATTTAAAGGAGATTAATCTTTCATTGGGACAAGAAGAAGGTGTGCTGGCATTCTCTCAATTTAAATTTACAGACTATTTTTTATTGGCAATAATTCTGTTAATGGGTATCTTTCTTTTTGTAGATGAACGAGAAAATGGAATGTTAAATTTAATAAAAACCACTAAGAATGGTAGATTGCAATTGGCGTTTTCTAAAATAACGGTATTTATAGTTGTCGCAGTAATACTAGGAATTTTATTTTATGGGATAAATTATATTCTAGCAAAAAATATGTTTGGATATGGAGATACTTCAAGATGGATACAATCCATGAGTAGTTTTCGTGATGCATCCATACCCATGTCTATAAATCAGTATTTTTTCTTTTTTGGTCTAATAAAGTTTACATCATTGATATTTTTTGCTTTATTAGTTAGCTTAATGTTTATAATAGTAAATAATACAAGAATATCTTATAGTCTAATAGGAGTTTTTTTTACAATAAGCTATCTTGCCTATGAATTTATTTATCCAATATCGTATATAAATACTTGTAAGTATTTAAATATTTTTGCTTTTTTAGATGGTCATCATCTGATTGCTAATTATGTAAATTTAAATATTTTTGGTTATCCTATCTCAAGGGTTACTACTACAATTGTTGTATTAGTTTTAGCAATTATGATATGTTATATCTTATATTTGATATGTTTTTCTAATAATTTTAGTCATACTATTAATATTAGAATAAGAATGTTAAAAGGGAAAAGAAAAGTAAATTTAAAATCTGGAACAGTAAATCTTTTTTATCAAGAAGTATTTAAAAACTTTATTTCAAATAAAATACTTTATCTGATTTTATTATCTTTATTGATTGGGTATAGTAATTTAAACTTAAAAGAATTATATTTTACATTTGAAGAAGCAATTTATAATTCTTATAGCATGGACCTTGCAGGAGCGATAAACAGTGAAAAAACTTCTTATATAGAAGAAGAACAGTTTAAATTTAATGATTTATCAAATCAAATAGAATTGCTAAATCAACGATTAGAGAAGAAAGAAATAACCAAAGAAAATTTTGATACGGAGTCATTGAATCTATTTAATTATGCAAGTAGAGGATATGGATTTGGTATTGTCAAAGAACAATATGAATCATTATTACGTCTACAAGAAGAAAGGGGAATTCATGGCCATTTTATCAGTAAAATTTCCTCTGACTATATTTTTAATTTACCAAAAAGAGATTTGTTAATAGGATTAATTTATTCCGTACTATTAACATTATGCCTTAGTAATGTATTTTGCTGTGAATATAATAAAGGTATGATAAATATCATTCGCAGTACAAGAAAGGGAAGAGGAAAATTATTTTTTATTAAATCTTTAATTGGTTATATTTCTTCGCTTTTAATAATGGCTGCTCTTTATTTACCATTATATATTACTTTAATTTTTAGATATAAATTTAATGATTGGTTTGCGCCAATTCAAAGTATTCAACAGTTTAGAGATATTCAGATGAATATAAGTATTCTTGGGTTTATTACAGGTGTGATGGTAATTCAATTGATTACAGGGTTTGTTATGTCTGCTGTATTAATCCTTCTTTCACAAGTGGTTAAAAAACAGAATTTAATTATATTATTAGGTTTTATTTTATTTTCAGTACCTTTTATATTTAGTTTTATATCACCAAAGATGATACAAAAAGCTCTTTTTGTTGGAGGATTTAATTCATATTATTTACTAACTGATGTAAAATCAATAACTCATATAGTTCTATTTTTTATTATAATCCTAATCTTAGGATTAGGAAGTAATATTGTTGCATATAAAAAGTTTTGTAATAGGTGATAAAAAATAAATCAATTTATCCGAAGAGAATGGTGTCAATGTTTATATTAGATTATTGCAATTAAGAATAACTAAGGAATACAATCTTTCTATAACATTTAATTTATCTAATGTTCAGTATTATATGTTTTCTGATAGAAGAAGGTGTTGCTGTTCAATCAACTTAATCAGCTAGTTGATTGAACAGCAACACCTTCAATGATTAATCCATTATGATTATTATATTCAATAAATAAACTAATTATAGACTATTTACATACGTTATGAGGTTATTATATTCCAATGTCTAGCATTAATTAATTATTCCAGCAGTTTTAAGATCTTCGATATTAAAAAATAGTCTATTAATGTGTAGTGATTCATTTTCATAGTAGAAATCATAAACGTACTGATATTGTATTCCTCCACTGGTTAGTACTTCACCGCTATTTAACTTATTTGGTACATCTTCTAGTGTATAACGTTTGTCGGTATTCTTATCTTTCAAGAGAATATCCCGCGTTCTAGTTACTTCTATATTATATTTAGAACTTAAAGTACCTTCACTTATCCATGTTTTGCAGAAATCATCATATGCTAATCTTAATTTATCTTCTTTTTCCTCAGGACCTATTTTATTACTAATAGAACTATCACTTCCTAGTAAGTCTTTTATTCTTTTATTTAAAGCCTCTTCCTCAGCTTTACTTCTTTCTGAGGTAGTTTTATCTTTAGCTTTATCTTTAGCTTTATCCTTAGCTTTATCTTTAGTAGTAGTATCAAAGATTACCGTTTCATTAGATGAAAATTTGTCTAAATAATCTCTTACCGCTAATTCACTTTCCACATCTTTATCTGTTTTATAATTAGGATCAATATTAGGAATAATAACTACTTTACAGGTATACTTGTTGTTGCCTATTTTTGCTGTAATAGTAACTTTTCCCGTGCCATTTGTAGTTACCTTACCATTTTTTGAAACAGTGGCTTTATATTTATTGCTGCTTGTCCATGTTGCCTTTTTCTTTGTACCTTTCATACTTAAGTAAAGATAGTTACCTTCAGTTACAACAGCTGATGTTTTACTAATTTTCACCTTTGATGCTGCTGACGTAGTTTCAATCGGAGTTAACACTATACAAAAAACCATAATAACTGTAATAGCTAAAGAAACAATTTTTTTAGTTCTAAACATTAATAATCCTCCTTTGTTTTATAATATAAGTATGGACTAATATGAAAATTATGTCAATGGATTATTGGGATTTGTAGAAAATATACTCATATACAAATTGCATTACACATTCCCGATTTGGTATTATTTATGTTATATAGCATTCATAGTGATAATACCAGTTGTGGTATCACATATGTTGATACAGTATTTTAAGAAAAAATCTTTAGTAGAGAGGCTTCGTGAATCGGATTAATTATGTAATTCTACCAAAGTTTTTATCCCATATATATCTTGCGATATCGAAATAATTATGTATAATTTCCTAATTGTACACTATAACTAAAAAATTTTAAAATTCTATGATAATTTTAATTTGACGTATTAATTTTTATGTTTTATAATCATTTTTACATAAAAGGGAGTAGCTTGCATCAGTAATGGTGTGTGCGGTATCGTCAATTCGATTAATTTATGACAATTCATATTAATCCGTATCGTAACTAAGAAGTAAGACTTTTATTGCAGACTGTGCGCAATAAAAAGGCTTATTTTTTTTGTGCGCAGAACTATTTAAAAATCCGGAGGAAATTAATTATGAAAGATTCATACCTGATATCGAAAGAGGATATCATGAGACAACTGGGTACAGCAGAGAATGGCGTATCAACAAACGAGGCAAAAAAGCGACTAGAAAAGGACGGCTACAATGAGTTAGCCGAAGTTGGCAAAAAGAGCACTCTTCTTATTTTTCTTGAGCAATACAAAGATTTTCTAGTAATTATTTTAATGTGTGCAGCTATTATATCTGGTATATTAGGCGATTTTGAAAGTTGTATCGTAATATTAGTTGTTATAACAATTAATGCAATACTTGGTACTGTACAGCAAATTAAAGCAGAGCAGTCACTAAACAGCTTGAAATCATTGTCGTCGCCAACAGCTAAGGTTATAAGAGATGGTGAAAAGGCAGTTATTCCATCAAAAGAAGTGGTAAAAGGCGATATTCTTCTTCTAGAAGCAGGCGATTTTATATGTGCAGATGGAAGAATAATCGAAAATGCAAGTTTAAAAATTAATGAAAGTGCACTTACTGGAGAGAGTACTACTGTTGAGAAAAGTGATGAAACACTAGAAGGGGAAGTTGCCCTTGGAGACAGAGTAAATATGGTATTCTCAGGAAGTTTTGTTACTTACGGAAGAGGTACAGTTGTAGTTACAGATACTGGAATGAATACAGAAATAGGAAATATTGCGACATTGCTTAACAGTACATCTGAGAAAAAGACACCTCTTCAAGTTAATCTTGATCAGTTCGGAAAGAAATTATCCATTATTATATTAATTATATGTGGGATCTTATTTGCTGTAAGCATTGTGCGTGGAGATGCAATTATTGATTCCTTTATGTTTGCTGTTGCACTTGCAGTAGCAGCCATACCGGAAGCGCTAAGCTCAATCGTAACAATCGTGCTTTCCCTTGGAACAAGCAAACTAGCAAAAGAAAATGCTATTATACGTAAACTCCATGCAGTAGAAGGATTAGGAAGTGTATCAATTATCTGTTCTGATAAAACTGGTACATTGACTCAAAACAAAATGACCATAGAAAATTATTATGCGGATGGTGATGTTTCTTCTGGTAGTAAAGAAGAGTTTAAAAACGAATTAAATGAATTTCTTATGTTATCAAGCGTATTATGTAACGATTCATCCAATGTAAATGGTACAGAAATTGGTGATCCTACAGAAGTGGCGTTAATCAATTATGCTAGTAAATTTGATTTTGATTACGAAGAAATAAGAAATAAATATGAAAGACTTGCAGAGATTCCTTTTGATTCAGATCGAAAGTTAATGTCAACGGTTCACTCCATAAAGGGAAAGAATATTATGATTACAAAAGGGGCAGTAGATGTCTTACTTAGTAAAGATGATTCCTCTAGAGTATGCAATATAAAACTTTCATCTGGAGTAAGGCCAATAACTGATGCTGATATTGAAAAAGCTCGTAAAGCAAATATGAATTTCTCAAAAGATGGACTACGAGTTCTGGCTTTTGCGTATAAGGAAATTGACTCCATCAATGTAACAGAAGAGGATGAGAATGATTTAACTTTCATTGGTCTTATGGCAATGATGGATCCACCTCGCGAAGAATCAAAAGATGCAGTTGCTAAATGTATTGCAGCTGGAATCAAACCAATCATGATAACAGGTGATCATAAGATAACAGCTGCTGCAATTGCTAAGAAGATTGGTATATTAAGTGATATATCTGAAGCAGTGGAAGGTTCTGTTATTGATACTATGTCTGATGAAGAGTTAGAAGAATATGTGGAAAATGTTTCTGTATATGCAAGAGTATCACCAGAACATAAGATTAGAATTGTAAGAGCATGGCAGAACAAAGGCAATATCGTAGCAATGACAGGTGATGGTGTTAACGACGCTCCTGCTCTAAAACAGGCGGATATTGGTGTAGCTATGGGTATTACAGGAAGTGAAGTAGCAAAGGATGCAGCTTCTATGATTTTAACAGATGATAATTTTGCAACCATTGTAAAAGCAGTTGAAAATGGTAGAAATGTATATGCAAATATAAAGAATTCTATTAAATTTTTACTTTCTGGTAATACAGCGGCTATTCTTGCAGTATTATATGCTTCACTTTTAGCTTTACCTGTTCCATTTGCACCAGTACATCTTTTATTTATTAATCTACTGACAGACAGTCTTCCTGCTATTGCACTTGGTTTAGAGCCACACAGTCAGTCAGTTATGTCGGATAAACCTAGACCAAAGAATGAGTCAATCTTAACAAAAGATTTTATAATGCATATTCTATTTGAAGGCTTGATTATATGTGCAGTAACGCTTATAGGTTACTATATTGGTTTGAGTGACTTTGGTACAGAAGGTGCTAGTACAATGGCTTTTGCTGTACTTTGTCTTTCAAGATTAATACATGGATTTAATTGTAAATCAAAAACACCTGTTTTATTTTCGAAAAAGATGTGGAATAATAAAACTCTTATTGGTGCGTTCTTATTAGGTTTCGTTCTGTTAAACGCTGTATTATTAATGCCAGCACTGCAAGGTATATTTGAAGTTACAGCCATTGGAATTAAGCACTTATCTATCGTATATGGTTTAGCAATTGTTAATCTTATTATAATACAATTGGCAAAATTATTTGAATCAAAAGTTCTTACAAAGAGAATGACAAGTAATTCATAACCTAAAACTACCCACTATCAATATGAAGTGGGTAGTTTTTTTAAACAAGGTTAGACCACCGTAAACAAAGTGCTAGATTACAATTGAAGTGGTCTAAAGTATATAAAATAAGTTATTTAATTTTAATGTTTACTAGTTACAACATCTACGACGTTCATCACACCTACGACGTTCATCACATCTACGGCGATCATCGCAACGATTTTCTTCACGTCTACAATCGTTATCACGTCTACAATCATCATCACGTCTACAATCGTTATCGCGTCTACAATCATCATCACGGCGGCAGTCACGATGTCTTCTATGACCACATATATTACAGAAACATCCCATATTTATCACTCCTTAAATTTAAGATAGGAAAATAGATTCCACAATTATAATATGAAAATAATGTTATAATGTGACAAATTATTTGGTGAAAAGTAATGGTAAATATTTCATTGTGTTAAATTTTGTCAGTGTTCCTCTTAATGTAGTATATAACGGTAAATTGTGTTGTACGAATGAATGTCATAGATATTTATGATAGGTTAAGAATTCTTTTTTATATAAATTCTTAATGCTTTTATAACTAAATATAAAACATAAATTCCTATACCTATAAGTAATAAGTTAATCAAAGCCATAAGGGTTGCGAATCCAGACATATGGGGCCTCCTAAAATGTAAAATGATACCATAAAGTGTAAAACTAAGAGTTCTTCTTAATATAAATTCTTAGTGCTTTTATTATTAAGTATAAAAGATATATGCCTACCCCAAAGGAAACTAGGTAAAACAAGATAAGTAAAATTGGTATAATAGTAAATGCAAAATTCATAAAATCCTCCTATAATGAATCAAAATTTATATAAAATTGTTAATTTAGTTACAACGAATCCTTTAATTTCATATAAGTTTATTATATAATAGATAGATGTAAAATACTACCAATCAATGTAAGTTTTATAATTATTTAATTACAAGAAACAAGAAATAGTTTACATAATCATAAATATAAGTGATCAAATATATATGCTAAAGTTATTACTTTGGCTTATATTATATCAAAAAGTTTAAATAATTAACAAAACATAGCAAACCTTCATAGATTCTAAACGACTATATAGTGAAATATTTCAAATAATGGAACAAAACAATATAATCCATGGATTAAGGGGATATAAGTATGAAACTAGTTAATTTAACAGAATATGTTGATGTTCTAATGAGACAAGCTCTGTATAAGTGTGATAACTTACATGATGCCCAGGATCTTGTTCAAGATACTTTATTAGCAGCAATAGTTGCTATAAAAGGTGAGAAAGAGATTAAAAACGTAAACGCTTGGCTGACTTCTGTGTTAAATCATAAATATTACGATAATCTTAGACGGAAGTACCAACAAAATGTCATTCATTATGAAATGATTGATGTCATACCAGTACATATAAACGAAACGCTTATGATGGAGGATATAGAAGAAGCAGAAGAGATTCGAAAGCAAGTAGGAATGTTATCTGGAATTTATCGTGAAGTCATGGTAAGACATTATATGAAAGGTCAAAGAATCAGAGATATTGCAGAAAGAATGAATCTTTCTGAAAACACAGTAAAGAGTAGGCTTGATATAGGTCGAAAACGTATAAGAAAGGAAATGGTTATGGAAAATTATTCGAAACACAGTTATGAACCAGAGGTATTATGGATATGCTCTACAGGAATAATGGGATCAAAAAACGAACCATTTAGTCTTGTAGGAAATGATAAGATAGCAATGAATATATTAATTTTAGCATATAAAAAGCCACTAACTGTAACAGAAATATCAAAAGGAATAGGAATTCCTGCAGCTTATCTTGAGCCAATTATTGAAAAGTTAGTAGATGGTGAGATAATGAAACGTGTTAAAGATAAGATATATACTGATTTTATCATTTATAATGAAATGGACCGAGTAAAAAGTTTAGATAAGCAAAAAGAAAGTGCAGATAAAAACTATAAAATTGTATGGAGTATGGTGAAAGAAGGATTAACGCAGATTTCACTTGAACCATTTTATCAAAGACAAAATCAGAGGCAAAGATCGAAACTTGAGGTATATTTTGCTACTAGAACATTACAAAATACCATAATGAATGTTAGAAATGAAATTAGTGGTATTAATAGTGGATATTCACTAGAAACATATCCAGTACGAAAGAATGGTGGTAAATGGTATGCTATGGGTAATCAGTACCCTGATAATTATGATTACAATAACAATCCTATTAACAAATATAATATTAGTGGAGAAAGTGGTAATACATTAGAAAGATACTATAATACAAAGTTTATATCATTATATGAGTTTGATACTGAAATAGGAAAAACACATACTATCTATAACAGTCTTGATATCTTAAACAGTGGAGAAAAGGTATTGAAGATGTTATATGGTATTCATTCAGAAAATGATAAAGATTTTGATGTAATTGGGATAAATAGTTTAAAAGAACTTAATCATTTTGCGGTAAATGGTTATCTAACAAAAGAAAATGGAAAGTATGCAGTTGATCTTCCCATCTTGAGCCAAAATGAGCATTATAGATTATATGAAATTAGTAGGATATTTGACCAAAAGATTACGGAAAAATTCCGTGAAATGATAACTTCATTCATTAAGGATCAAGGTGTTGAACTCCCGTCACATTTAAAAAGTGTACCTGATTGGTTACGTTACTTACATAGTGGATGTTATTTTCCTATGATGGTAATAACAAAAGTAAAAGAAGAGGGTTTATTTTTAAAAGATATAGACTATCCAACTCCAGGTGCGTTTATGGTGATAGAACAGTAGACAGGTATATGTTACAGAATACAATAATACAAAAAGAAAGCATGGCAAAATGCAAGAAATTGTATTCTACGATGCTTTCTTTTAATAAACATTAAATATGCAAACATATTGAATCGACTTTTATTAATTATTTTATTACATCATCCTTTTTTGTTGAATCTTTAGGCATCATGTCAGTAACAAGTCTAAATTCATAACCTGCATCTTCAAGCTGAGTAAGCATTGCGTCTAAATTGTCTGCCACTGCTTGTGAAACACCATGTAATAATGGAATTGCACCATTATGATGTTGGTTTTTGAATAATGAGAGGGTAGTCTGTTTTGACGGTTGTTGTTTTAAGTTCCAGTCATTGGGTAATGCAATACTCCAGAATACTGTAGTATATCCAAGCTGTTTCGTTAAAGCAAGAGATTTCTCGCTATAACCTCCTTCAGGAGGTCTGACAACTTTAAGCATCTTTTCACCAATAACTTCTTTATAAGCATCTTCTACCCCTTTTAGTTCACTTTTTAGCTTACTTTTAGTAAGTTTGGAGAAAGAGAGATGATTCACTGTATGGTTTCCCACTATATGACCTTCTTCTACCATCCTTTTTAGACCTTCTGGGTTCTTATCGATAAATCCTTTACATACAAAGAAGGTAGCCTTTACATCGTGCTTTTTTAAAGTGTCAAGTATTTGTGTCGTATACCCATTCTCATAACCAAGGTCAAAAGTCAAATAAATAACCTTTTTCTTTGTATTGTAAACATAATAGGCACCATATTCTTTAAATAATTCTTTTGTTTCTTTTGAAATAATAGGGGACTTGTGTTTTTTACTTTTGGTATAATACCAATCTTTAGCTTTTGTGCTAAGAGTACCAGCATATACTCCTTGTGGAAAAATTGTAAAAAACATTATAAATACCATTACTATTGGTAGGAAAGTTTTAATTTTTTTCATGTTAATTACCTTTCTTTAGTAAAAAATATTGAATGTAGAAAGGATAAGGGCATAATTAGGCTATAGAAATTTATACTTATCTTTAGCTACAATTCGCCTATTATCCTTAGATTGCTATTGCTATATACTGTAAATATTATCATATATTTTATAGTATTACAATTATTAGGAGAAATATATTGGTAATACATATAATATGTCTGTGTTATTTACAAAAAATAGATTGCATGATATACCATTAAATAGTAAAAATGAGAAATTAGTGGAATAGAGAAGGGTATATAATTGGAGAACATGCATGGATTTTACACATGAGGGTATAAATTATATAAAAATAGTAAATTTTACTAGTAATAACTTGTAAATTTATTAATCATATATTATTCTATATCTAATAAGTAGAACTATAATATTTATATAGATATACTTAGTAATCCTTATGTAATCATAATACTAAATATAATTGTGATTTTACTTTATATAACAGCTTATAACTATTATCGCAGTAAAGTTGATGATGCTAATATTCTATTCACTGTTCTCTTTATTACTGGTTTAGCAGGAAGTATATGTAGTCTAGTTGATAAAATATTTTGGGGTGGAAGTTTAGATTATATTCAATTGTACAATTTATTTATATTTGACCTAAAGGATTGTTACCTCACTTGTTCACAAATATTAATTATAACTTTAGGTATTAAATACAATAAGTATATTAATTTTGAGGATTATTTAAGGTTTTGCTTTGGTTTGAGAAGATAAGTTAATATGCTATTAAAAGTATATCACAATACTTATATATAATAAAAGGAGAGGAAGCAACATGGATAAAAAGAAGGTTTTAAAGGAAATTGGAAGTTGGATTTTTACTATTTTGTTAGCATTTGCAGTGGTTTTAGTATTTAATAGTAAGGTTATGGCAAAACGAGTTGTAGTAAGAAGTTCAATGGAAAATACATTATTTAATGAACAACAATTATTAATTAATAAATTAAGCTATAATTTTAGAACACCAAACCGTGGAGAAATAATTATTTTCTTTGATGGTGAAAGGAAAGGTACTTTAATTGATGATTCAATAGAGTTAATTAACAATTTAATATACAAAGACGAGGAACATGCATTACATACAAGATTAGTAAAAAGGGTTATTGGTGTTGAAGGTGATGAGATTGATATTAAAGATGGTTATGTTTATGTCAATGGAGAGAAATTAGAAGAAACTTACGCAAAAGGAACTACCTTACCAGATATAATACAATTTCCTTTGGTGGTGGATGAAGGTAAATTATTTGTTCTTGGTGATAATAGAGAGGCAAGTTTAGATAGTAGAGAATTTGGATTAATTGAATGTAATCAAGTAGAAGGCAAGGCATTTTTAAGAGTTTACCCATTTAATAAAATAGGGAAAGTAAAATAATTACATAGTGATTTAAATAAATATTAACAATACTACAATTACAGATAAGGGGGAGTCGATATGGATAGTAAGGAATTGCCAGAAGGTTATTTTGAAATAAAGCATATTGATTTACAAAGAGACAAAAAGTTAGCCATCAAAGTAAATGTAGGAGCGATATTAATATATATACCACTGTTAATAATCGGTGTTATATTTGTTCCTATTACAGAAATATTTAGTAATAATTTGGAAGATTTTAAAGTGTTTCTATTTAAAATGTTCCTTATGATTATATTATTATTTGTGTATATAGTGCTGCATGAAGCAGTGCATGGGATATTTATGAAATATTATGGAAGGCTCAAACCAAAATTTGGTTTAACTAAACTTTATGCTTATGCTGCAAGTGATGCTTATTTCAACAAAAAGGAGTACACAATTATTTCATTTTCACCTGTTGTAATATTAGGCCTAATTCTTTTTGTAATAACATTATTAGTACCCAAAGATTGGTTCTGGGTGTTCTATTATATTTTTGTATCGAATATAGCATGTTCTGCTGGGGATTTATATGTTGCACATATTATAAGGCAGATGCCAAAAGATACTTTATTTTTAGATGCAGGGGTATCTATGACTATGTATTCTAAGAATTAGAAGTTTAAGTGAAAAAGAAGAAGAATTTTTTGGGGGTGAATATTACCTACGGTTTAGCGATTTTATACTACATTGTTACATAATATAATTTTAAGGTGCAATTAAACGATAATTTTGTTATAATATATAAGTATGCAGTTAATTCAAGCTTACATAAATACAATAAAGAATTACAAGGAGAGACATATGAAAAAAATTATTTCAACATTACTAATGATAGTCTTAATGTTATCATTAACAGCTTGTGGAGGAGGGGAGAGTGCAGAAAAAGCAACAATTAATACAATAGAAGCAATTAAAACAGTTGACAAAGAAACACTGAGTAAGTATATGGATTATAATGAGTTAGTGAATATAAATGATGCAGATAATGAAGAAGATAGTCAAGATAATGAAGATGGAACAGAATACATAGGAAATATATTCAAAAATATGAAATATAAAATTACTTCTTCAAAAGAAAATGGCGATACTGCAGTTGTCAGTGTTGAAATTACTAATGTAGATATGAGCAACGTATTTACACTATATATTCAAGAAGCTATGAGTCTTGCATTATCTCAAGCATTTTCAGAAGAAGGACAGACTGATGAAGATATGGATGCACAGATGACTCAATTATTAATTGACATAATCGAGGAAAATAAAGCAACAACAGTAACAAATAATGTGGATATTAATTTAACTAAGGTTGATAAACAATGGAAAGTTAATGTAGATGAAAATTTGCAAAATGCACTTATGGGTAATTTATTAACAGTAGCAAATGCATTCAATGAATAAAGAAGAATAACAAATGAAAAGTATTTGAGCCGTAGAGTATATCTACGGCTTTTTTTTGCTTAATTGTTATTAACGATTTATAGGGAAATATAAGATATTATTTTTTTAGTTTATGGGTCTATTTTGAAAGGTTGTACTTGATTAAAATTTTATATGGAAGTATCATGTATATAATTGGATAATTTATCCAAGGTGAAAGGAGTGAGTTATGAACCAAAATAAAGTTATTTTACTTTTTATGTTAAGTTTAATTCTTTTTACAGGATGTAGAACAAAAGAGCCGATTGCAAAAGAGCCAATAGTAAAGGAACCTATAACAAGTGAAAAAACTTCTATTTCATCAAATGCAGTTAATATTAGTAAAGTTAATGAAAAAGAAGAAAAAATAAATATAAATCTTTATCTATATGGAGCAGATGATTATGAGAACCCATATGAGATAAAAGCAATTTCAGTGAGTAAAAAGTTATATGAAAACAATATGACTGAAGCGCTAAATTTAGTATTTGAAGAAACTGAGATTAGCTTTAAAAGTGTTGAACTAGATAAAGAAACCAATTGCTTAACAGTGGATCTTACACAGGAAGTAGTTAAGAAGTTTAATTCTGGAAGTAGTAATGGTATTACATTAACAAATGAGCTTATTAATACAATCTTAAACTTACCAGATATTAAATCAGCAGTTATTACTGTAGATGGTGAAAAAGATAGTTATGCAGACCATTACAGTTTTGAAGGGGTATTTACATTACTTGAGTAAGAGTTTAAAGGCGTTATTCTAAATGACATATTACATTGAGAAACTGAAATAAAATATATTAAAATAGCTGCCACCATTCATGAATTATGATAAATTGGAGATACTTTCTTTGTATTACAAATTAAATTGAAAGAAGGTGATATTATGACCAATTCAACTAAAATACCCAATAGATTAGCTAACGAAAAATCCCCTTACCTGTTACAGCATGCTTATAACCCTGTTAAATGGTATCCTTGGGGAGAGGAAGCATTTTCTAAAGCTAAGGAAGAAGATAAACCAATTTTTCTTTCTATTGGGTATAGCTGACTTGGTTCTATTTAAGTACTTGTCATTGGTGCCATGTAATGGAAAAGGAATCCTTTGAAGATGAAGAAGTTGCAAAATATATGAATGAATCTTTTGTGGCAATAAAAGTGGATAAGGAAGAAAGACCAGATATTGATAGTATATATATGAATGTTTGCCAGAAACTAACTGGTAGTGGTGGATGGCCACTTACTGTATTTCTTATGCCAAATGGTGAACCTTTTTTTGCAGGAACCTATTTTCCAAAGAAATCTAATTACTATATGACTGGATTAATGGATTTATTAGCAGCAGTAAAAGAGAAATGGAATAATGGAAGAAATGATTTGGAAGTATCTGCTTCTGAAATAACGAAGGCTTTAACTTATCAGGATATAAATAAGGAGATAGATAGCATTACTCCGAGTATGATTAAAAAGGCAGCAGGAAGTTTGCATATGCATTTTGATAAAAAATATGGTGGATTCAGTAAAGAACCTAAATTTCCTTCTCCCCATAATCTTATGTTTTTACTTCGTTACTCTGTTTTGTATGATCATAAAGAAAGTGCCAATATAGTTATGAAAACACTTGATTCCATGTATTATGGTGGGTTGTTTGATCATATTGGGTATGGTTTTTCAAGATATTCTACAGATAGAAAATGGCTTGTTCCTCATTTTGAAAAAATGTTATATGATAATGGCTTGCTTATTATATCTTATCTTGAGGCTTATCAGCTAACGAAAGAAGAAAGTTATAAGAAGATTGCTGAATTAACAATGGATTATCTGATTCGTGAAATGAGGAGCAGCGAAGGCGGTTTCTACTGTGCACAAGATGCTGATAGTGAAGGTGTGGAAGGTAAATATTATGTCTTTACTAAGGAGGAATTAATCGGCTTACTAGGGGAAGAGGATGGCGAATATTTTTGTGAGTATTATGGAATTACTGCAGAAGGTAATTTCGAGGGAAAAAGCATCCCAAATCGTCTTCATAGTAGGGATGGTATTAGTAAGGAATTCTTAGATGATAGAATTAAAGAACTTTCCAAAAAAGTGTTTTCCTATCGATTAAAAAGAACGAAACTTCATAAGGATGATAAAGTATTAGTTTCATGGAATGGAATCATGATGGTTGCTTTTAGTATGGCTAATAATATCCTAGGAGAGAAAAGGTATCTTGATATTGCAGTGAAAGTGCATGAATTTATAGAGAATAAATTAAGTAGTGGTAATAAATTATATGTGCATTATCGGGATAACGTAGCCTCTGGCACTGGTCATATTGATGATTATGCTTATTATATATGGGGATTGATTGAGTTGTACAAAGCTTCATTTTGTCCAAAATATTTAAGAAAAGCAATTGATTTGAATGATGAACTTATAGAGCATTTTTTTGATCATGAAGAAGGTGGATTTTACCTTTATAGTGATGAAGGAGAGCAATTAATCTATAGGCCAAAAGAAATTTATGACGGAGCTATGCCTTCAGGAAATGCGGTAGAATTATTTAATTTAATACAACTTAATAGTATAACCAGTGATAACAAACTAATAGATATATTAAATAAGCAAATAACATTTATGGGAAGAAGCATTGGTAATTATCCAGGTGGTCATATATTCAGTGTTATGGCAGGAATGTTGAATAGTAATATCAGAAAAGAGTTGATATGTGTAGTAGATAGTGAAGAGCAGATTGAGGATATCAAGCAGATATTATTAAATAAATATCTTCCTAATCTGATGACTATTATTAAAACACCAAGTAATGAAACTGAGCTAGAGCAAATAATTCCATTTATTAGAGAGTATAAAACTGATGGGAAATTACCAGCTTTTTATTTATGTGAAAATCATAGCTGCAAAGCACCATTTTATAATATCGACGAATTGGAGTATGTAATTAGCACATTATAGAGTATAATAAAAGCCAAGAGTTATTCTTGGCTTTCGTAACGTAATCTATGCACGCAGTCAATAATATCTCTTTTTGTGCGGTATTCATCTGTATGATTAATCACATAGGCCCTAGTATCGGAATCATAATTAGTTAAAAATTTGTCAACATCTTCTCGAGTTTCAAAAAAAATTGGATAATATATATAATTATACATTGGATCGCCTGTATTGATTGGTGGTATTAGTGGAATTGGTAGTCGTTTTATAGTTATCACCTCCCTTCTTCAGTGTTTGCAGTAAAATAGTATTTATTCAATAAATGAGTGTGTTGGAATCTATTGACAAATAATGTGATTATGGATAAGATAAAGGAAGTATTAATTATATAGTTGACATGTAATTATACTGATTGGTAGACAGGTTTACATATAATGATTGTTACAAGGAGGATATAAAATGCCAGAAAAAACTATAACACAAGATTCGCCAAAGGAAGATATCAAGTGGTTACAAGATAAACTCAATTTAGCATTAGTTGGTGAGAGTTTTATTCCACTTTCTAGTGGGGTTTATGACAATAAAACGCGTATCGCAGTATTAATATACTGGGAAAAGCTTGGATGGAATAAAGATGGTAATGATACAGGATGGAGAGCAGGTAAAAAAACCATTGCTTCATTGAATAATGCATAATTAAATATAAATATTTAGTAATGAAATAAAAAGAAAATGTAACCTATGATAAGTTACATTTTCTTTTTTTATAAAGAATGGATACAAGATAGAAGAAGTGGTTTGAATGTGTAGCTAATATAAAACTTATTCTAAATTAGTAATAAAAACACCTATAATAATGAAATATACAATAGAACATATATATAATGAAATAAAAAAAGCGCAACCGATTGTTTAATTTTTTGCTGTGGTATTATTAATCATTATTAATATATAGACAATATATATAATAAAAATAAAATTAGAAATAAAATATATACATTGACAACAAGAATTAATAATGTTATCCTAATTTTGAACAACCGATTGCGCAAGAAAGGGAGCTATTTGATGGAAGACAGTAATAAATCAAGTGTATCAAAGATTATTACCATAGGAGACATAGCGAATGCCCTTGGTTTATCAAAAACAACGGTATCAAGAGCTATGTCTGGGAAAGGTAGAATAAGTATAGCGACTAAGAAAAAGGTAGAAGATTATGTACGAGAACATAATTTTAAACCCAATGTTATTGCAAAGGGGTTAGCACAATCAAAAACATTTAATATTGGTGCAATTTTACCTGCTGATGCTAATCTGGCAGAAATTCCTTTTTTTCAGAGTTGTTTAATGGGCATATGTGAAGAAGCAGCTACCATTGATTACGATGTAGTAGTTACTACAGTAAAAGAAGATGATATTACATTATTAAAACGATTAATTTCCAATCAAAAGGTGGATGGCGTTATATTAACTAGAGCATTAGTTAATGATGAACCAGCAAAATTTTTGAAAGAAGCATCTATTCCTTTTGTAGTAATTGGTCAAAGTGAAGATAATGAAATAATTCAAATTGATAGTAATCATGTGACAGCTTGTAAAGAGTTAACTTCTTTATTGTTAATGTCTGGAAACAAAAAAATAGCACTTTTAGCAGGAAATCAAAATCATATTGTTAATCGAAATCGATATGAAGGATTTTTAAAAGCTCACAAAGAAGCAAATGAAATGGTAGACGAGAGATTAATTTTTCTTGATATGAACAACAAAGCTGTAATTGATCATGCTGTTAATAAAATTATGGATAGCCAAGTTGATTGCATCGTTTGTTCAGACGATTTTATTTGTTTAAGGGTACTAGCGAAACTAGAGGAAAACAATTACATAATACCAGAGCATATAAAAGTTGCTTCTTTTTATAATAGTGTTCATTTAGAAAATTATAACCCACCAATTACATCTCTTAATATTAATGTGAAAGATCTAGGCATTGCAGCAGTCAGAAAACTTAATGAGATCTTTTTAGGTAATGAAGCGATTCCAAAAACGTGGGTAAATTATGAAATTACTTTACGTAAATCAACAAAATAATAAAGTTAAATTAACTTATAATACATGGATGGTTAAAAGTTATTTAGATATAAAACCAAAAAGCTTAGATGAATCTGCAAGTTCCTAAAATGGTACTATGCTCTGCGGATAAGCAAACACTTGCTCTTGGTTTATTTAATTTTATAACAGATAAAAAGAATGAATTTACTAATATGCAGCGGGTGCTTTGTTAATAGCAATTCCCTTTATCATCTTTTTTATATCTCTCAAAAAGCTATGGTAACATCTTTAGGTGGAGCTGCAGTAAAAGAATAGAAGATAGGAGTTGGATATGATAAAATTTGGTTACAATGAAAAGTATATGCTAAAGAATAATGAACCTTGGTTTCCTATTATGGGAGAAATTCATTATTCAAGATATCAGAAGGAAGATTGGAAGGAATCCATCTATAAAATGAAAGCAGGAGGGGTTCAGCTGGTATCTTGCTATACTATATGGATTCATCACGAAGAAATAAAGGGTGAATACGATTTTACTGGTAATAAAGATTTACATGAATTTGTAAAGGTATGTAAAGAATGTGGCGTTTATCTTATGCTAAGAGTTGGTCCTTGGATTCATGGAGAAGTTAGAAATGGCGGTTTCCCAGATTGGTTATTACAGGAGGATTATGAGCCTAGAACCAATGATAGTAGATATTTTGCAGAAGTTAAAAAATATTATGCTAAGTTATATGAACAAGTTGAAGGTTATTTATTAAAAGACGGTGGACCGATTATAGGATTACAAATCGAGAATGAATATGGACACTGTGGTGGTTTAAATGGTGAAGAGGGTGAAAAACATATGGTTACCCTCTATAAAATAGCTAAAGAAGTTGGTTTCATTGTTCCTATCTATACAGCCACTGGTTGGGGTGGTGCAGTTACTGGCGGCTTACTTCCAGTTATGGGTGGATATTGTGAAGCACCATGGGATCAAAGACTTACAGAGATAGAGCCTAGTGGCAACTACATATTTACTCATGAAAGAAATGATCACAACATTGGCAGTGATCATGGTTTTGGAACAGGAATTACCTTTGATATAGATAAATTCCCATTTTTAACTGCTGAACTTGGTGGTGGATTGCAAGTGACTCACCATAGAAGACCTGTAGCAACAGGAACAGATATTGGAGCAATGTCCTTAGTAAAGTTAGGTAGTGGTGTAAATTTATTAGGTTATTACATGTATCATGGTGGAACAAATCCATACGGTAAATTATCAACATTACAAGAAACAAGGGCAACAGGATATGCTAACGACTTACCAGAAATGTCCTATGACTTTAATGCTCCAATTAGAGAATATGGCCAAATATCAGATACGTTTAAAGAGATTAAACTTTTATCTACTTTTATAAGTGATTTTGGCAGCGAACTTTGTAAGATGCCAGCACATATACCAAGTAGTAATCCATTAAATCAAACCAATTTTACTGATTTACGTTCTTCCATTCGTCATAACGGAGAAAGTGGCTATCTATTCATTAATAATTATCAAAGAAGATATAAGATGGCAGAGCATAATGGGGTTAATATAACGGTAGAATTAGAGAAAGAAGAGATTAGATTCCCTAAATTTGATGTTAAGGACAGAGATTTTTTCTTCTATCCATTCAATATGAAGATAGGGAATGGTCTACTTAAAACAGCACTTGCGTCACCTTTATGTAAACTTGATAATGATGAAACTACTTATGTTTTTTATACGGATAAGGAACCGAATTACTACTTCGAAGGTGATATATCAGGTACAAGGATAATTACATTAAGTAAAAAAGAGGCTCTTAATAGCTATAAGATTACATCAGAAAAAGAACATTTATTTATTAGTAATAGTTTAGTAATGAAAACCAATAAAGGAATTGAAATTATTGGTTCCGATTTACCTACTATAAAAGTATATCCTGATTTAGATAATACACCTAATGGATTCCGTCCTTTAGAAAAAGAAGGAGATTTTTATGTATATGAGTATGTTGGTGAATCGAATGATATTCAGGTAGAAACGGTAGTTATTACTAGTAGTAAAGAAAGAACAGTATATGAAGTTAACATAACTTATCCAGGTACATCTATAAAAAATGCTTTTTTACATATTAATTACGGTGGAGACAGTGGAAAGGTTTACCTAGATAATAAATTAATTGCAGATAATTTCTATACAGGTCAAACTTGGGAAGTAGGTCTTAAGAATTTTGGTTTCCCAAATAAATTAACAATTGAAATTTATCCTCTAAAGGAAGGGGATAAAGTATTCCTTGAAGAATGGCCGGTTATGAAAGATGGTGTTGCATGTGAGATTAATAATATAATTGGTAGAATAGAATATCATACAATTATCCAGGCATAGAAGCAACTTAGGTTGTTGAATATATGCTTGACAAAACGTTTGAACTAGAGTCTGACAAGTCAGACTCTTTTTTTTGTCACGAGATATCTATATTATCATAGAATATAAGTGTGTCTAGATAGTTTTTATGAGGAGGTTGTTTTGGGTAAACGTATTTTTCTATCATCACCTACCATGAATGGAACTGAGATGCACTATATTAATGAGGCATTTGAAGCCAACTGGATTGCACCACTTGGAAAAAATGTAGACGAATTTGAAAGGGAGATAGTAGAATACTTGGGTGGAGGATATGGATGTGCCATATCAACAGGTACAGCAGCACTTCATTTAATACTAAAGATATGTGGTATTAAAGAAGGTGATATTGTTTTATGCCAGACACTTACCTTTGCTGGATCTGTTAATCCCATATTATACGAGAAGGCAACACCTGTTTTTATTGATAGTGAAGAGGATACTTGGAATATGGATCCTCATGCACTAAAAAATGCTTTATTAAAATATCCAGGTACCAAAGCCGTGATATTAGTTCATCTATATGGAACACCTGCAAAATTAGATGAAATTACCCAAATATGTAATGAGCATAATGTTATATTAATTGAAGATGCAGCAGAATCGTTAGGAACAGTTTATAAAGGCAAGCAGACTGGCACATTTGGTAGGTATTCTGTGTTATCCTTTAATGGTAATAAAATCATCACTACTTCAGGTGGTGGAATGTTATTATCACACAAAAAGGAGGATGTAGAAAAAGCAAAGTATTTTGCTACACAAGCTAGAGAACCGGTAAGACATTATGAACATAAAGAAGTGGGATATAATTACCGTATGTCTAATATATTAGCGGGAATTGGTAGAGGTCAACTTACTACCATTGATATGTTTATTACAAGAAAGAAGAAAATTTACAATACTTATAAGAATGGATTTTCTGATATAAAAGAATTATCTATGAATCCATATGAAGTAAATAATAGTGTCCCCAATCATTGGTTAAGTTGCTTAAGAATCGATAAAGAGTCTAGTGTAAAACCACTTGATTTGATGATTGATTTGGAAAAAGAAAATATAGAATGTAGGCCAATATGGAAACCTATGCATATGCAGCCTATCTTTAGACAATACGATATTGTTTCAAATAATAAGGATGAAATAATCTCTGAGAACTTATTCAATGAAGGTGTTTGTTTACCATCGGATATAAAAAACACGCCAGAAGATATGTTAAGAATAATAAATCTTATTAGAGAAAAATTTCATGTAGCCCCACTTACTATGAGTCAGGTAAATGAATTATATGAAACATAGAATATATCCTTAAAATAGGGTCCTCTGCTTCTTGGCGAAGTAGAGGACTTACTGGTGATGAATGTAATAATTTCTCTTTTCATTTTTACCATTTCTTGATATGATAGTATTTAATTTAACCTTATAAGTAAGCCCCCCGTAATTCTAGCGAAGTGCAAACTGAGGTGTATGGCGAAAAAAGGTTGGATAATATAGCTTACTGATTAGAGGCTGATAATTTGGTAATTATATAGTATAAGGAGAAAGAATGGGAATTAGAGAATTTTTAAAAAACAATAAGATAATAATGGATGGCGCTATGGGAACTTACTATGCAAGTTTATATAATAGTAATTCAGTTTCTGAGTATGCTAATATAACAAATCCCAAATCAATAATTAATATTCATACAGAATATATGAATGCTGGTGCAAATATGATAAGAACCAATTCTTTTGCAGCCAATAAAGAAGTATTAAAAATAAATGATGAGGAACAAATAAATATAATAAAAGCTTCGGTAAGAAATGCATCAGACGCTGTAAAAATGCAGAGTGAAAAGGTTTATATCGCTTGTGATATTGGACCCATTCCAGTTAGAGGCGATAGAGAAGAAACAGATATCATAAAGGAGTACAAACTTATTTGTGATACTTTTATAGAAGAAGACCCAGAGATTATATTGTTTGAAACTTTTTCTGATTTTCACTATTTAAATCAATTATTACCATATATAAAAGAAAAAGCGCCAGATGTATTTATTATCACTAATTTTTGTCTAAATAAGAATGGCTATACTAGTAGTGGAGTATCTGCTAGTACATTATTAGAAGAGATTGGTACAAATCCTTATATTGATGCTGGAGGATTTAATTGTGGTATTGGTTCAGGGCATATGTATCAAATTCTTAAAAAGTTGACATTTCCAGAGGATAAATATATGGTGGCATCACCAAACGCAGGTTATCCAGAGCAATATAGCAATCGTATGATATTTATGGATAATGAAGGGTACTTTGGTGGAAACATGAGCCAAATAGAAGATTTGGGTGTAGATATTATAGGCGGATGTTGTGGAACATCACCAAAATATATTAGTTACCTTAAGAAACAGATACGCTTTCATCACAACAATAGAGGAAATCGAATTAAAGGAATTAGTAGCATAGGTAAAAATCAGGAAGTAAGAAAAAATGATTTTTATAAATTATTTGAATCGGGCAAAAAGGTTATTGCAGTTGAACTAGATCCACCTTTTGATGCATGCGATGATAAAATATTAGAATGTGCTAATAAATTAAAAAGCCTTGGCACTGATATTATAACCATTGCTGATTCGCCTATGGGAAGAAGTCGAGTAGATTCTGTACTAATGGGAATCAAAATAAGTAGGGAAGCTAACATTAGCGTAATGCCTCATCTGTGCTGTCGAGATAAAAATTTAATTGCTATTAGATCAAGTATATTAGGCGCATATGTAAATGGTGTTAGAAATCTATTATTTGTTACAGGTGATCCAATTCCTAGTGAACATAGACAGTCTACGACTGGAGTATTTGATTATAATTCTGTAAGACTAATGAGTTTTATGGAAGAAATGAATAAAGAACATTTTAGCAAAGAACCAGTTTATTTTGGTGGTGCACTTAATTATGGAAGAGGAAATATTGATAAAGTAATAGAGAGAATGGAGCAAAAGATAGCTGCTGGTGCTAAGTATTTTCTAACACAACCTATTTATTCTGAGGAAGATATTAGTCGAATTGCATACATAAAAGAAAGAGTTGATACTAAGATTTTATGTGGAATTATGCCTTTAGTAAGTTACAGGAATGCTAATTTCATCAAGAATGAGATAACAGGTATACATGTACCTGATGAAGTCGTTAATAGGTACCATATGGATATGACAAAAGAAGAAGCTGAGATAGTTGGAGCAGATATAGCAAGTGAGATTATAAAAAAACTTAGCCCCTTTGCTGATGGATATTATTTTATGTTACCCTTTAATAGAGTAAGTTTAATGGAGAAAATCCGTATAGAATAAGGAAATAAAGTGTATCAAAAATCAATACACTTTGCAAATTTGTACTGATGCCCAAATTTGAGATGTAATATAAAAATCGAGGGCTTTCATAGGTGAAATGGAGATTAGTGTGAAAGATAAATCTTTCACATTACTTTGAGAAAGGCATGGTAAATGTTATGACAAAACAGGAATTTTTGGATTTAATTAATGAAGAAATTATAATGCTAGATGGTGCTACTGGTAGCAATATGCAAAAACAAGGAATGCCTACTGGAGTCTGTCCAGAAGATTGGATACTAAAGAATAACAGAGTTTTAATTAATTTACAGAAAGAATACATAAAGGCAGGCTCAAGAATCCTTTATGCGCCTACCTTTACTAGTAACCGAATTAAATTAGAGGAATATGGTTTAGAAGATAAGATATCCATGATGAATCAGGAGTTAGTAAAACTTTCAAAAACAGCCATAGAAGAATCTGCAGAGTTCTTACAGGGTAAAAAAGTATATGTTGCAGGGGATTTGACCATGACTGGTAGGCAATTGTATCCAGTAGGAGAACTTACTTTTGAAGAATTAGTTGACGTATATAAAGAGCAGATTGCTTATATATTGATGGAAGGTGTGGATCTATTTGTTATTGAGACAATGATGAGTCTTAATGAATGCAGAGCGGCCCTACTAGCAGTAAAAGAAACTTGTGACTTGCCTGTAATGGTAACACTTACTTTTAATGAGAATATGAGAACTTTATATGGGACAGACCCTAAAACTGCCATATTTGTACTACAAAAAATGGGTGCAGATGCTGTAGGAGTTAATTGTTCCACTGGACCTGATAAAATGTGTGAGATCGTTGCACTTATGAAGGAATATGCAGAGGTACCAATTATTGCAAAGCCTAATGCAGGATTGCCTAAGCTTATTGATAATGAAACTGTATTTAGTATGGGAAGTGAAGAATTTGCAGAGGAAATGGTCAAATTAGTTACTGCTGGTGCAAGTATTGTAGGTGGATGTTGTGGTACAACTCCAAGTCATATGAAGGCATTAAAAGAAAAGATTAAAGATATCAAACCTCACAGTATAGTAAGTAAAAAAGTACGAGCGTTATCAACTGAATGTAATGTGCTAGATATTAAAATAGATGGCGAATTCTTAGTTGTTGGTGAAAGAATTAACCCTACTGGTAAGAAAGCATTACAAAATGAATTAAGAGAAGGAAATCTTAATAGCGTAGTAGAGATGGCAATAAAGCAAGTAGAAGATGGAGCCAAAATTCTTGATATTAATATGGGTATGAATGGAATAGACGAAAAAGAGATGATGGTAAAGGCCGTAACTGAAGTAATGCAAGCATGCGATGTTCCTTTATGTATTGACTCTAGTCACGTTAGTGTTATAGAAGCTGCTCTTCGCATCTATCCAGGTAGAGCTCTTATTAATTCTATTTCATTAGAAAAAGAGAAGATAGAAAAACTATTACCATTGGCAAAAAAATATGGTGCTATGTTTATTCTATTACCTTTATCAGAGAGTGGATTACCAAAAGATATTGAAGAAAAAAAATATATT
The DNA here is from genome assembly GCA_023387635.1 of Bacillota bacterium. GTDB lineage: Bacteria > Bacillota > Clostridia > Lachnospirales > Lachnospiraceae > Anaerocolumna. The sequence goes on along the minus strand of JAEWHU010000020.1, from coordinate 3,733 downwards.
ATAGATACTATTGTAGAGATGGCTATTCAAATTGGTTTAACCAAAGAAGATATTATTGTCGATGGACTTGTTAATACCATTGGAGCAAACTCTATGGCAGCCATAGAAACCTTAGAAACAATTAAGTATTGTAAGGATGAACTTGGTGTAGCCACCATTGTTGGATTATCTAATATATCCTTTGGTCTTCCAGAGAGACAATTTGTTAATAGTACTTTCTTAGGTCTTGCCATTCATGGCGGATTAACAATGGCAATTGCCAATCCATCCCAGGATTTATTAATGAACACTGCTTATGCTGCCGATTTATTAAAAGGTAAAGAAGAAAGTGATATTAGGTATATTCATAGAGTGTCAGATAGACCAGTAACTATAACAAGTAAAAATGATACTTCCTCCTCTAGTATAAAAGAAGGGGATAAAGCAGACAAGTCTATTAGTAGCAAAACGAGTGAAGTGAAGGAACATGAAATATTTGAGGCAGTATTAAAGGGGAAAAAGAGAAATATTATAGACTTAGTAAAAGAAAGTTTGAATAAAGAATTAGAACCTTCTTTTATATTAAATGAGCTATTAATTCCTGCCATTAATCATGTTGGTGAATTATTTGATAAGCAGATTTATTTTTTACCACAATTAATATCTTCAGCAGAAACTATGAAAATGGCAATAGATTACCTAGAACCAATGCTTAAAACAGATACCATGGAGAAAAAAGGTGTTGTGGTAATAGCTACCGTATCTGGAGATGTACATGATATTGGTAAAAATCTAGTAGTACTCATGCTAAAAAATTATGGATTCACCGTGATTGACCTTGGAAAAGATGTTCCTTCAGAGCATATTATTGAAGTTGCTAAAAAAGAAGATGCTGATATTATAGCTTTATCTGCGTTAATGACAACAACTATGCTTGAGATGAAAGAAGTAGTAAGATTAAAAAATGAAGCGGGATTACGAGGAAAAGTAATCATTGGTGGTGCTGTTATTACAGATAGCTATGCAAAAGAAATTGGTGCCGATGGATATGCAAAAGATGCTGGTGAAACGGTACATGTAGTAAAGAGACTTATGAATATATCATAAATTTTTAATAAAATTATCATAATAATACTTGACAGTGAATAAAAAATATATATAATAATAATAGTTAACCTACTCAACTATTGAATAGGTTAACTATTATTTATTTATAGAGAAGGGAGCACCAATGGAATATACAAAAAGTCATGAATTCTTCATGTTAATGGGCCTCATAAATAAAAATATAAAATACACTCATCCAAAAACTAAACTTCATCAAGGTGAATTTATGATGCTTGGTGCAATCCATGGCTGCACAAAAGAGGCAGAGGCACGTGGTGAAAAAGCGTCTGGAATCAGTGTGAGTGAATTATGTGAGAAGATCCATGCATCAAAACCAGCAGCATCAAAGATGCTAAATTCCTTAGAAGATAAAGGATATATTCAAAGAACTACAAGTTCTACTGATAGGAGGGTAATTAATGTTTCATTAACGGATTTAGGTCAATCACAAGTTAATGAAGCTATTAAAACAATTCACAATATAATGGATAAAGCTATGAATAGTTTAGGGGAAGAAGATTCAAAGCAATTAATTGTATTAATGAAGAAGCTAAGTGATGCCCTAAGTGAACAAATAAAGACTGATAAAATGGAGGAGAATAATTAAGATTTGCTTTAAATTAAAAATACTATGGATACATAGTAATACTAGAAAGGAATTTATATGATAAAAATTATTAAATATCTAAAAGAGTATAAAATATCATTAGTTATAATAGTTTCATTACTAGTTCTTCAAGCCTATTGTGACTTATCCTTACCAGCCTATACATCTAAAATAGTCGATGTAGGTATTCAACAAGGAGGTATTGATACAACACTACCTGAAGTTATGCGAGAAAGTTTCTTTCACGGAATAATAACAATTGTAAGTGAAGAAGACGGGGAAGATTTAAAGGCTTCTTATGAATTAATATCGAAAGATACTGTATCAACAGAAGATTACAACAAATACTTAAAAAAATATCCTATTCTTACAGAAGAGAATGTGTATACATTAAAAGATATTACAGAAGAGGAATACGATAAATTAAGTACGGTTATGCAAGACGCTTTATTAGTATACGGTTTATTAAGTGGCGATTCTAATGAAGCAAAAGCAATAAAAGAACAATTAGTTAGTAGTATGTCAGAAGGTAACCCTTCAGTGGCTAATTATAGTCTAATTGAAATTTTAGGTGCAATGCCAAAAGAACAGTCTAGTAGTATAATAGCTTCAATTAAAGAAAAAATGTCTGCTATGCCTGAATCCATGGTAAGGCAATCTAGTATTGCATTAACTAAATTAGAATATCAAAATGTTGGTGTTAATATAACGAAACTTCAAAATAATTATATACTTAATACAGGGGTTAAGATGTTAGGATTAGCCTTTCTTGGTATGGCAGCAACAATTGGTGTAGGATATTTATCTGCAAAAGTAGCTGCAAGTTTTGGTAAAACCATTCGATTAAAAGTATTTAATAAAGTAATACATTTTTCTAATACTGAATTTGATAAATACTCAACAGCATCTTTAATTACTAGAAGTACAAACGATATACAACAGGTTCAGATGTCAGTTGCAATGACACTTAGAATGGTTATTTATGCTCCTATCTTAGCAATTGGAGGTATTATTAAGGTGCTTAACACAAATACTTCTATGTCATGGATTATTGCACTAGGAGTACTATTAATTAGTATAATCATTGGCACATTACTTACATTAGCGATGCCTAAATTTAAATTATTACAAAAGTTATTAGATAGATTAAATCTAGTATCACGTGAAATCCTTACTGGATTATCCGTTATTCGTGCTTTTGGAAAAGAAAAGCATGAAGAAGAACGTTTTGAAGTAGCGAATCAGGATTTAACAAAAACTAGTTTATTTGTAAATCGTACTATGACATTTATGATGCCTTCCATGACTTTAGTTATGAATGGTATTACGGTATTAATTCTATGGAAGGGTGCCCAAGGAATTGACGTTGGTAATATGCAAGTTGGTGATTTAATGGCATTTATTCAATATACAATGCAAATTATTATGTCCTTCTTAATGTTATCGATGCTATCAATTATTCTTCCTCGTGCTCAAGTATCAGCTACACGTATTATGGAGGTAATTGATACTGACTTATCAGTTATTGATCCTGTAAAAGCAGAAAGGTTTGTGCCTAGTAAAAAAGGTTATGTTGAATTCTCTAATGTATCCTTCCGATATCCAAATGCGGATGATAATGTATTGTCTAATATAAACTTTACAGCAAAACCTGGAGAAACTACAGCCATTATTGGTAGTACAGGTAGCGGTAAATCAACGTTAATCAATCTAATACCTAGATTCTATGATGTTACAGAAGGTAGTATTAAAGTTGATGGTGTTGATGTTAGAGAAGTGAGTCAACATGACCTTAGAAACATCATAGGTTACGTACCACAAAAAGGTGTATTATTTACTGGAACTATAGATTCTAATATCCGTTATGGTAATGAGGATATGGCTATGGAGCAGGTAGAGAAAGCTGCTTCTATTGCACAAGCAAAAGATTTTATAGATGAAAAACCAGATAAATATGAAACAGCCATATCCCAAGGTGGTAGCAATGTATCTGGAGGTCAAAAGCAAAGGCTATCCATTGCAAGAGCCATAGCAAAAGAT